>JAGXRS010000001.1 GCA_018335615.1 Hydrogenophaga sp.
TGTGCGGCTCTGCTTTTCTGGGGGGGTCGCGTCGGGCATGGGGGGGATTATTGTGCGGAAACGACACCAGCGTCGATGAGGGTCTGGATGCGTGGGGCGTCCAGGCCGGCCTCGGCCAGGATCGCCCGGCTGTGCTCGCCCAGCAGCGGTGCACGGTGCCTGACCTCACCCGGCGTCTCCGACAGCTTGACCGGGATGCCGGGGACGCTGACGGGCGTGGCCGATCCGGGGTGCTCCACCTGCGGCAGCATCTGCCGGACGGTGAAGTGCGGGTCGGCGAAGATCTCGGCGGCGTTGTAGATGGGGCTGAAGGGGACTTTGCCGCCGAAGAGTTCCTTGAGCTCGGCTTTGGTTTTGGTGGTGCTGAAGCGCTCGATGGCCTCTCTCAGAACCCCATGGTTTTCCCAGCGCAGTGCCTCGTTGGCGAAACGCGGGTCATCCACCAGTTCGGGCTGCCCGATGAGCTGGCACAGCAGCCTGAACTGCGGGTCGTGGGGCGCCGCGATGGCGATCACGCCGTCCTTGGCGTAAATCGTGCCGAAGGGGGCAAGCCCCGGAATGCCGTTGCCCACCGGTTCGGGCGATGCTCCCCGGTAACTGTAGGTGCTGACCACCAGTTCCGACAGCGCGAGAATGCTGTCCGTCATGGCGACATCGACATACTGGCCGGTGCCATTGCCCCGTGCGTTCCAAATGGCCGCCATGGTACCGAAAGCCGCAAACAGACCTGAGACCGTGTCGCCGGCGCCACCGCCGACCTTGACGGGGTGGTCCTTGTCCTCACCGGTGACGCCCATCCAGCCGCCCATGGCCTGGGCCACGATGTCAAAAGCTGGCCAGTCCATGTACGGACTGGCGCCGCCGGAGCGGTCGCCAAAGCCGCGCACCGAGGTGTAGACCAGCCGTGGGTTGATCTGGCGCAGGCTCTCGTAACCCAGGCCCAGCTTGTCCAGCACGCCGGCGCGGTAGTTTTCCACCAGCGCATCGGCCTGGGAGGCCAGGGTCTTGAGGAGTTCCTGTCCCTCCGCCGTTTTCAGGTTGATGGCGATGGAACGCTTGTTGCGGTTACACGACTGGAACAGGCCGCCGAAGTGCCGCTGCTGGTCATCGTCCCGGAACGGACCCATGCGCCGGAAAAAGTCGCCCTCCAGGGGCTCGACCTTGATGACATCTGCACCGTGGTCGGCAAGGATCTGCGAACAAAAAGGGCCGGCGAGCGCGTGTGTCAGGTCGAGAACGCGCAAGCCGCGCAGAGCGCCAGCTGTTGGGGTCATACAAATCTCCAGTCAACCAAATGGTTGGTTGATAATAGCAAAAAATGCAGGCTCCATCACGAGAAAGTGGCATTGGATGCGTCCCGTTTTGACGTGGTTTGACAAGCGGAAACATCTACTTGCAAAGAGGAGGGAGCCAGTTGCCAGCAGGTGGCTGAGAACCTAGCGTAAACCCTGATTGCTCGGACGGTCCAGCCCTCGGACACTACGTTAATCAACCAACTGGTTGGTTGATATTGAGTGATCGGCGGCTGTCGCCGAATCTGACGAACCCTGAGCCTTACCTTTAGATGGAGACATGCTGTGATCAAGCTCAAAAAACTGCTCATTGGCGCCGGTGTTCTGGCGTCCCTCGCACTCCAAGGCGCGGGAGCCAGCGAAGTGACGCTGCGCCTGCACCAGTTCCTGCCGCAGACATCGAGCGTCCCGGCCATGGCCATCGCTCCATGGATTGAGAAGGTGGAGAGGGAGAGCGGTGGACGGATCAAAGTCCAGCACTTCCCGTTGATGCAAGCGGGAGGCACGCCGCCACAGCTGTTCGACCAGGCTCGGGACGGCGTCGTTGACATCGTCTGGACTGCGCTGGGCTACACCCCGGGGCGGTTCCCGCGGTCCGAGGTGTTTGAACTTCCCTTCATGGCGAACAAAAACGCTGAGAAGTCGTCTTTGGCGTTTTACGACTACGTGACCACCCATGCCATGGAAGAGTTCAAGGAAGTCAAGTTGCTGGCTGTGCACGTCAACGGGCCGGGTGTGTTGCACACGAAGACTCCTGTGAAGACGCTCGATGACCTCAAGGGCATGCGGGTCCGAGGAGCTTCGCGTATTGTCAACATCACGCTCGAGCAGCTCGGGGCCATTCCAGTGGGAATGCCTGCGCCGGCCGTGAGCGAAGCGCTTTCCAAAGGTGTCATCAACGCCGCATCGCTGCAATGGGAGGTGGTGCCAGCACTTCGGATTCAGCAGATGGTCAAGAACCACACCGTCACAGCGGGTGACCGGGGTCTCTACACAGGGACGTTTGCTTTCCTGATGAACAAAGGCACGTACGAGAAACTTCCCGCGGATCTCAAGAAGGTGATCGACAACAACAGCGGTGCCGGGGTTGCAGCCCTCTTCGGAAAGGCCATGGACGAGGGTGACAAGAAAGGTATCGAGACGGTCAGGAAAGAAGGTAACACCATCATCACCCTGGATGCCGCTGAGACAGCGCAGTGGCAACGCGCCACCTCAAGAGTGCGTGCCATGTGGTACCAGGAAGTGGCCAAGCGGGGGGTAAATGGAGAGAAGTTGGCTGCAGAAGCCGACGCCCTGATGGACAAGCACAGCAGGTAATTCCCATTCCGAGAAGAGAGGTGCAGGGCTGATGACGTCTTGCACTTCTCTCTCGCAGAACAGCAATTGCCGGGGAGGGCGTGTCATCAGTCAAGCCAGACCTCGGCGCCAGCGATGGGGAGGGCGGTAGGGACGTTGCGCCGGAACCGAGGAACACATCGGCTTTCTGGAAACGCAACGGCAGCCGATCGCCAAAGTGGGCCTGCCCAGCGACTTGCAAGGCCAGATGAGCTGAGGCTTCGGAAGTCTTGTACACCCTTCAACGGCAGGTCATGGGTGAATCTGCCTCGTGTGTGCCGCGCTGGGGTTGAGGGGCCGCCGGCAGCGTTTGAGGAGCGGCACAGCCGGGTTGTCACCCAAGGCCCGTGCACCGCGCCCCACAGCCGTGTCCATCAGGAGCGGTCGGGCTTGTCCTGCGGGGGGTCTGCGTCGGCTACAGAGGCCGGGCTCTTCATCGCGGCATCACGCTGCCGCAGCCCGCAGCCCGCAGCCCGCAGCCCGCAGCGAGCGCCAGGCACCAGCGCAGCGCCACCAAGCCGACCATGACGTAGAAGAACTGTTTCGCAGCCTTGTCGCCCGCGGCGGTGCGTTCGCATCGTTTGATGGAAGCCTGATCCTCGGCATGCGGGGCCGGACTCCCCCGATTCGTGCTCCAGCGCTTGCCCTACTTTGCCGCAATCGGATCGTTCTCGCTGCGCGATGGCTTCCTCTTGGGGGCTGCTCAAGAACACAACCCGGTGCCTTTCGCTCAAGGCACGGAATCAGCCGGCGGTGTTTTGCGTATGACACAAGCCTCGGCCGCCTTGCGAATGTCGGACACGAGTCGGATATGGAGGTCCACAAAGCAAAACAGGTTAGCAACTTGCGTTGCTAACCTGTTGATTTTCTTGGCTCCCCGACCTGGACTCGAACCAGGGACCTGCGGATTAACAGTCACCGGGAGCCAGACTTTCCGGTATTTCCTGATACATCTTGCGATCGATTATATCTTTACAAATCAACGATTTGCGTCCAAAGTGGTTTCAGGCCTTTCCAGGGCATTCCAGCCAAAACTGGCACCAGACTGGCACCAGACCAACCGCGGACTATGGCAAAAGATCATCTCTCGGCTGCTGCTGCGGCCATCCAATCGCTTGAGGCGGGCGCGTTCGTCACCCTGAATAGCCGTCTCGATCGCGGCGGCTCGCTGCAGGCCCGCAAGCTGGCCACTGGTATGGTGCAGCTGTATTGGCGGTACTCATATGCGGGCAAGACCAGTCGTGAACCCATTGGGGTGTACGACCCTTCAGCCCCACCGAAGAAGCTGCAGCCGACGGCTCGCGGCTACAGCATCGTGGCGGCGCTGGAGAAGTGCCGGGCGCTGGCCGATGTTCATGTCAGGCGTGCTGACACGGGCGGTCTGCGGGAGGCCAAAGCCGAGACGCGAAAAGCCTTCCTCGCGCAAAAAGCAGAGGAGACAGCAAAGTCATCACGCACGTTGCAAAAGCTGCTGGATACCTACGTTGATCATCTGAAAGTGCAGGGGCGCAGCAGCCATGCTGACGCCCATCGAATCTTCCAACTCCATGTTGCTGAGGCATGGCCCGCCTTGGCCGAGGCTCCAGCGGTCGATCTCACACCCGACCAGGTGCTGGACATGCTGCGGCGCCTCATCGAAAGCGGCAAGGGACGCACGGCAAACAAGTTGCGCTCTTACT
This sequence comes from Hydrogenophaga sp., assembly GCA_018335615.1. Taxonomy (GTDB): domain Bacteria; phylum Pseudomonadota; class Gammaproteobacteria; order Burkholderiales; family Burkholderiaceae_C; genus Hydrogenophaga. The sequence goes on from JAGXRS010000001.1 coordinate 4,307, forward strand.
TGCGTGCCGCTTACCAGTGTGCCCAGGATGTGCGGACCTTGGCTTCCATCCCGGTTGCTTTCAAGACCTTTGGTGTCGCGTTCAACCCGGCTGCGCAAACACGCCGTTCCCCCCAGTTCGATCGCGCAGACAAACGACCGCTCACCTTGCCTGAGTTGCAGACATACTGGCAGTTGATTGCACAGCGCCCTGGGGCCGAGGCGATCGCACTGCGACTTCACCTGCTGACCGGAGGTCAGCGAATCGAGCAGATCATTCGACTGAAGTGGGCGAATGTCGCTGTGGATGCCTTGACGCTCTTCGATGGCAAAGGCCGCCCCACCCAAGGACCACGCCCGCACCAGATTCCTTTGCTTCCCTTGGTGGTGGCTGACCTCAATCGCTTGAAGCGGGAAGGGGAATTTGTCTTCACCACCACCCAGGGGGAAAAACCCATCAGTGCCCGTACGCTGACGGGCTGGGCACATGACATTGTTGGGACATCCATCGAGGGCTTTCAGCTCAAGCGGATCCGCTCAGGTGTGGAAACGTTGTTGGCGCGCGAGGGACTCAACCGTGATATCCGTGGGCACCTGCAATCCCACGGTGTGACGGGTGTTCAAGCCCGGCACTACGACGGACATGACTACATGACCGAGAAGCGAAACGCGCTGGTGATCCTGCTGCGGGAATTGTCTCGACTCGGCCTGCCAGTCGTGCCACCCGGTGGCGACGGCACGTTCTGACCTGTGACCCGCGAGCGAAGGCATGGCAGAAGCAGTGTGGCGGGCGGGCGGGTCGCTGCGCCGGTCCCTGGCAGCAGATCTTGCGGGCAACGGTGCTGGCGCGAAACCCAGCCATCGAATGCCACTAAAATGCATGAAATTTCAATGAGGATCTGCTCATGCAGGAGACTTCGCCGAACCCCTCTTCGACCAGTGCGGTTTCGCATCTGGCCCGCCAGCTTCGGGCGGGCCGTGTCTACCGCCGGGAAGACCTTGCACACCTGAGCAATGCCGTGGACCGCCATCTGCGGGTGCTGGTCGAACAAGGCAAGCTCAAGAAACTGGCGCCAGGTCTCTACCATGCGCCCAGGGCCTCAGCCTTCGGACCGCTGCCACCGACCGACGAACGCGTGGTGGAGGGTTTTCTGCGCGACAAGGCGTTTCTGGTGTTCTCCCCGTCGTCCTACAACGCGCTGGGCCTGGGGACCACGCAGCTGTACAACCGCACGCTGGTCTACAACCACAAGCGCCACGGCGTCTTCCGTCTCGGCAATCGGCAGTTCGACTTCCGGGTCAAGCCCCGTTTCCCCAAGAAACTGAGCCCGGAGTTTCTGTTCGTCGACATGCTGAACAACCTGGACGAGCTGGCCGAAGACCGTGATGCCGTGCTGGTGCAGGCGCACAGCAAGATGCCCACCTTTGATCAGCCTCGGCTGCGCAAGGCGGTGGCCAGCTTCGCCAACATGGCCACGCGCAAGCTTTTGAGGCAGTGGACCGGTGCCTGAGTTCCTGCACGAACGCCGCGATTTCGATCAGTTGCTCGCGGTGGTCGCCGACGAACGCGGCCTCGACCCGATGCTGGTCGAGAAGGACTACTGGATCATGCACTGCCTCTGGGGGCTGCAGGCGCAGGGCTTCGCTTTCGAATTGAAAGGGGGCACTTCCCTGTCAAAGGGCTTTGGCATCATCCACCGCTTCTCCGAGGACATCGACATCCGTATCGAGCCACCCGAAGGGCTGGATGTGAAGATCGGTCGCAACCAGGACAAGCCGGCGCATGTCGCCTCACGACGGATGTATTACGGCACTTTGGCCGAGCGCATCCGCATCCCCGGTATCGATGAGGTGAGGCGCGACACCTTGTTCGATGATGACAAGATGCGCAGTGCGGGCATACGCCTGACCTACACGCCGCGCGCCAGCGCCCTGGCCGGTGTCAAGGACGGTATCTTGCTGGAGCTCGGTTTCGACGACACCACCCCCAACAGAGCGGTGACCATCACCTCCTGGGCCCTGGAGAGGGCGTTGCAACGAGGGGCTGATGTGTTCGACAACCGCGCCATCAATGTCCTGTGTTATCTGCCCACGTACACCTTTGTCGAAAAGCTGCAGACCATCTCGACCAAGTACCGCCGACTCGATGAAACCCGAGCGTTCCCTGCCAACTTCTTGCGCCATTACTACGACGTGTACTGTTTGCTCGACGTCCCGGAGGTCCAGCACTTCATGCGTCAGCCGGCCTATCAGGAGCGCAAGGCCCAGCGTTTTCGCTCCGGGGATGTGCTGGTGATGACCCAGAACCCGGCCTTCACGCTGGACAATGCAGGCCTGCGGACTCGATTTGCCGAGGAATTTCGCAAGACATCCGCGCTTTACTACCAGGGACAACCATCCTTCGAGCAGATCCTGGCCAGGATCCATCTTCACCTGTCGCTGATGTGAGGTGCGGTTGCCACGGTTCCGGGCACGCGTCGCAGCGAGCAAGCCTTGCGGCATTCTTGGCCTTCTTTTGCGTGGAGCCGTTGATGTCTGGGTCCCGGCGTGCCGCCGTCGGGCTCTGCGGGCTGCGCCCCGTGCCCCTGAGGGTCACGGCCATGCGGCTGCGATCCCTGACCCCTTCGGCCGTCCCCGGGTCCCCGGCCTGCGCGCTGCGCTTGCGTGTTTCACGCAGGCGTATGTGGTGGGGCTGGCTTGCTGTTCCCTTCATCCTGTCACACCGTTCTCGCCGTCAAGGTCTGCGCCCACTGCGTGTGCTGGCGGCCGTGCGGCCGTCTTCGAACCTGTGACCGCTGCGCTGCGGCGTGCCGTTTTCCGGTCCCGGGCAATCCCGCCCGATTCACCGGAGTGCGTCATGCAACACGATCTGTTTTCTTCGCTCGAGTCCTTTCAGGTTTTCTCTGCCGCGGCGGGGCCGCTGCTGGTGCGCGAGGCGGGCGGGCAGTACCGGCCGGCCGGTGCCAATGAGGTCCTGCACGCGGCGCAGCGGCTGCTGGCTTCGCAGGTGCGGGGCAGCGATGTGATGTCCTCACCCGCCGTGGTCAGGGACTTCCTGAAGGCACGGCTGGGTACTCTGCCGCACGAGGTGTTCGCGGTCGTGCACCTGGATTCGCAAAACCGGGTCATCGACTACGTCGAGATGTTCCGGGGCACGGTGAGCCAGACATCGGTCTACCCGCGCGAAGTGGTGCGCGATGCGCTGGTGCGCAACAGTTCTGCGCTGCTGCTGGTGCACAACCACCCTTCGGGGGTGGCCACACCGTCGCGGGCCGACGAGTGCCTGACGCAGACGCTGAAGGCTGCGGCAGCGCTGGTCGATGTGCGGGTGCTGGACCACTTCATCGTGGCGGGCGATTCGACCCGCTCAATGGCCGAGATGGGGCTGGTCTGAGCCCTGGGGCCTGCGGGCCCCTTTTGACTTTTTCTTTCAAGTGCGCGCGGTGCGCGGGCGCGAAGAGTGGGTGTCCAGGCCGGCACAGCCGGCGCGCTGTGGACGCGGCCCGTTCCCGTGCCCGGGGATCGCGGGCTGGGTTTCCTTGACCG
>JAGXRS010000002.1 GCA_018335615.1 Hydrogenophaga sp.
CACCACGCACATGACCACCACACCGCTTCACCAGCCCTTCCTGCTTGACGCTTTGGAACACCACCGTGCATGGGGCGTGCTGCCAAAGAATACCCGGGAACGACTGGCGCAGACCCTGCCCCTGCGCACGGTGGCGACGGGTGAAGAGGTCTGCCCGGCCGCCGAACTGAACGAGCAGCTGCACTGGCTGCTCAGTGGCACGCTGCAGCTGCTGGATGGGCAGCAGCAAGCCGTGGTCACGCTCTACCCCGGGGAGTGGTTCGGCCTGCAAACCGGCGCTGGCGTGGATGTGCAGCACAGTCGGGCGCTGACCACCTGTACCCTGGTCAGCCTGGACCGCCAGACCGTCGACGCCCTGCGCCAGGAAGCGTCGTCGCTTGCCTATCTGCTGCCAGACCCCGCCACGGCCGGAAAGGCCCGGCGGGGCGCCGGCGCCGACAGCGGGGGTGACCCGGCCCTGAACCTCATGACCACGCCGGTTCGCGCCTTGATCAAACGCCCGCCCATCACCTTGCCACCGCAGACCAGCATCCGGGAGGCCGCCCAGCTCATGAGCGAGAAGCGGGTCTCTTCGGTGCTGATCGTGGAACAGGAGCACCTCTTCGGCGTGGTGACCGACCGCGACCTGCGCAACCGCGTGATCGCCGCCGGTCTGGACACGCAGCGCCCGATCATGGACATCGCCACGCTGGCGCCGATGAGCATCGACGTGCAGAGCCCCGCGTTCGACGCCCTGCTGCTGATGGCCCGGCACAACATCCACCACGTGCCGGTGCTCGACGGCCAGCGCATCGCCGGCATGATCACCGCCACCGACCTCACCGAGCAGCACAGCACCTCGGCGGTGTACCTGGCCGGCGACATCTACAAGCAGGGCTCGGTGGAAGGCCTGCAACAGGCCAGCGCCAAGATCCGCCGCTTGCAGCAGAGCCTGGCCGCGGCCGAGGCCTCGGCTTACAGCACAGGCCACATCATCACGGCCATCACCGACGCCATCACCACCCGGCTGCTGCAGCTGGGCGAAGCGCAGCTCGGGCCGGCGCCGATCGACTATGTATGGGTGGCCGCCGGCTCGCAAGCCCGCAACGAGCAGACCGCCAAGTCCGACCAGGACAACTGCATGGTGCTGGACGACCGCTACGACGAGGCGGCGCACGGTCCGTATTTCAAGGCCCTGTCCCAATTTGTCTGCGACGGGCTGGACGCGTGCGGCTACATCTATTGCCCGGGCGAAATGATGGCCATGACCGACACCTGGCGCCAGCCGCAGAAGAAATGGGCTGAGTACTTCGCACGCTGGACCAGCCAGCCCGACCCCAAGGCGCTGATGCTCACCTGCGTGTTCTTCGACCTGCGCGCCATCCACGGCAAGGCCGAGTTGCTGGACAGTCTGCGTGGCGACGTGCTCAAGCGCACCCAGGGCAATAGCCTCTTCCTGGCCCACATGGTCGGCAACGCCCTCACCCATCAGCCCCCGCTGGGCATGTTCAAAGGCATCTCGACCATCCGCAGTGGCGAGCACAAGGGCAGCATCGACCTGAAGCACACGGGCGTGGTACCCATCGTCGATCTGGCCCGCGTCTACGCACTGGCCGGAGGCGACGCAGCGGTGAACACACATGACCGGCTGACCGGCGCCGCCGCCGGCGGCGCCATCAGCGAGCAAAGCGCACACGACCTGCGCGACGCCCTCGAATTCCTGGCCTTCATCCGCATCCAGCACCAGGCCCGCCAGATCAGCCGCGGTGAGTCGCCCGACAACTTCCTGCGCCCCACCGACATCTCCAACTTCGAACGCAGCCAGCTGAAAGACGCGTTCACCGTGGTCCAGTCCCTGCAGAACGTGCTGGCCCAACGCTACAGGCACTGACCGCCGGCATGACAGCGCCCTGAAAGCGTCTCTGCACGCGGTTGATCCGGCCAGCGTGCCTGAACCGCGATGCCGCGGAACCGGCTCTGCCGGGCCGCAGGCATCGACCCCTCAGGGTGATGCGCACCGTGCGGCGCGGGGGGATCAATATTTGAGTCGGGCGTAGTAGGTCTTCTGCGCCGCTTCCCTTGCCTGCCCGAGGGTGTGGATGCCCTTTTCGGCCAGCAGGGGAATCAGCTTCAGGAACACCTCGGCCGTCACCATGGCGTCGCCCATGGCGGTGTGGCGGCCAATGACGGTGACGTTGAACCGTTCGGCAATGGCTTCCAGGCGGTGCGAGTCCTGGTTGGGGTGCACCAGGGCCGACAGCAACAAGGTGTCGAGCACCGGATGGTCAAAGCTGACCCCGGTCTGCTGCTCCTTGAGTTGCAAAAAGCGCATGTCGAACGCGGCGTTGTGCGCCACCAGCACCGTGTCCTGCGCGAAGGCGTGAAAGGACGGCAGCACCTGTTCGATCGTGGGCTGGCCCACCACCATCTCGGGCTGGATGCCGTGGATGGGAATCGACGCGGCGGGGATGGGGCGGCGCGGGTCCACCAACTGCTCGAAGCACTCCTGGCGCAACAGCTTGTTGTTGACAATGCGAGCCGCGCCGATCTGGATGATCTCATCGCCCTGCGAGGGGTTCAAGCCCGTCGTTTCGGTATCGAACACGGTGTAGACCAGATCGCTCAGGCGCCGATCGTCCAGTGAACGTGTGAGCTCGGTGGTCTTGAACAGATCGAAATCGTAATACTCGGGACGGCTCTCGTTGCGCACGAAGGCGGCCGCATCCACTTGCTCGCGGGGGTCGGCCACCGGCAGGAGAAATCGGAAAAATGCCTGGTGGCGTGCACGCTCGCGCTCGAACCAGAACGCGCCGCCGTGGCGTTCCACCACATCGCGCACGGTCAGGCGCTGAGCCTCGTTCCCGACCTTCATGGGGTCCATTTCCCAGCTCATCACGGTCTCGGTGCTCATGGCCTGGCCCGACCAGATCAGGTCCAGCTGGGCCTTGCCCGCGCTGCCCGTCGCCGGGGCCAGGCGCAGCTGCACGAACCGGACATCGAACTCGTCGGCCAGCCGACCGGTGAGGTAGACCAGTGCCTGCAGCATCGAGAAACTCTCGACCTTCAGCCAGACGGAAGCGTCCACGTCGACCGGAGAAGCCGGTCGGCCCGTGACCGTCTCAATGCGCCGAACCGCCGCGTTGATCAGGTCGGCGCCCAGCATGTCTTCCAGGGGCCAGCGGGTCTTGCTGTCCGACGAGCCGGCGGCCAGCGCGCCAATGCGCTGGCTCAGCGAACGGGTTTCTTCGCGGACGACGCCCATGAAGCGCTCGCGCATGGCGGCGTCCAGGTCCGGGTAATCGAGCATGTCGATGGCGGCCTGCATGTTGGCCAGGGCTGCGCGGCTGCCTTCGGTGAGCGTGTGCAGGACCTGGTCCTTGGCGGACTCCGCCTCGAAGTCACGCGTGATGTTGTCCAGCATCAGCACGAAGCCGGTCAGTTCGATCCGGTCGGCTGCGGCCTCTGCCGCCTGCGCCTGGGGCGAGCGCACCGGTGCCATCTGGACCCGCAGCAACTGCCCGGCGCCGGTGGTGGTGACGAATTGCGCCGACGGCTGAGCCGCGCCGCGCATCATGCGCTGCTGGATGTTCTCCAGCGCGTGCGCCACCAGCTTGCGGTCGAACACACCATAAATCGAGCGCCCGAGGCCGATCAGCTCGGCGCCGCCCGCCACGCCCGGCGCCTGCGACAGCGCGCGGAACTGCATGCGGGCGCGGTTGTTGTAGAGGATGATGCGGCCGTCCAGGTTGCACACGACCACGCTCTGGGTGAGTTCGGACATCAGCGCCGCCAGGCGGGAGCGCTCCTGCTCGATGCCTTGGGCGGCCTCGCGCACCCGCTCATCCATCTGCCGGCGCAGGTCTTCGCGCTGCTCCACCAGCTGGTTGAACAGCTGGGCCAGCACCCGCGTTTCCACATTGCCCTTGGGCTTGAGCTCGCGCACCACGTCGGTCCGCAACAGCACCTGCGCCTCTTCCGCCAGTTGCACCGAGGGCGTGACCCAATGGTCGAACCAGCGTTTCAGTGCCCAGGCAATCGCCGCCATGCCAGCGCCCCAGGTGAGGCTGAGCAAGACCATGCGCCCACCCAGCAAGGACCAGACCGCCTCCCGTTCACGGGCTTCGAGCGTGGAGCCCACCAGACCGACCGTCGCCAGCAACCAGGCCACGGATGCCACGGCCGCCGCGGCCAGCAGCCACCACAGGCGCTGGTCGGTTTTTTTCGCGCCGCTCATGCCGACGCCACCAGCAGGTCGCGCACTTTCTGCACCAGCTCGCGGGTGGAGAACGGCTTGGTCATGTAGGCATTGGCGCCCAGGGCCAGCCCCTTGGCCACATCGGTGTCGCGCCCCTTGGCGGTGAGCATCACGATCAGCGTGTCGCGCACAGCCTCGTGTGCCCGCACTTCGTGGCAGACGTCGAAGCCGGTCTTGACCGGCATCATCACGTCCAGCAGCACGAGGGCCGGACGCTCGCGCAGGATGGCATCGATGGCCTCCTGCCCATTGCGCGCGACCACCACCTCGTACCCCTCGCGCTTCATCAGGAATTCGAGCGATATCAGGATGTTCGGCTCGTCGTCGGCAATCAGTATCTTCTGGCTCATCTGTCTCTCCTCTTTTTTCGTTTGCAATCCATGCCTTGCGAGAATCACCCAGCCGGCGAGCGTGGCAGGAAAAAACCGAACAGGGCGCCTTCGCCCGGTTGCGACCGCATCCACATGCGCCCGCCGAAATGCTCCACGATCTGCCGGCTGATCGGCAAACCCAGGCCGGTGCCGCCCGGGCGGTAATGGTCGTCACCCGACACCTGGCGGAACTTCTCGAACACCATGTCCTGCTGCCCGGGCGGAATGCCCGGTCCGTTGTCCGATACCTCCACCTGCACGCCGTCTGCCTGGTCCACCAGCCGCAACACCACACGCCCCGAGCCGCGCGGCGCGTACTTCAGGGCATTCGACAGCAGGTTCAGCACCACCTGGGTGATGCGGTCGGCGTCGGCGCGCAGGGGCTCCACCCGTGCGGGCAATTCCAGCGCCAGCGACACGCCAGCCTCGCGGAAACTGCCGCCGACACTTTGCGCAGCCTGCTCCACCAGTTCGCGCATGTCGACCGTGGCCTCGTGCCACTCGGCATGGCCCGATTCGATCTTGGCCATGTCCAGCACCTGGTTCACCAGGCGGCTCAGGCGCTCGGCCTCGGCCACGATGATGCCCAGGAACTGCTGCCGCTGCGGCAGGTCCATGTCGTCATCGTCGCGCATCAGCTCCGAGAGTGCCCTGATGGAAGTCAAAGGGGTGCGCAATTCGTGGGTCACGGAAGACATGAAATCGTCCTTGAGCCGGTCCAGGCTCTTGAGCTTTTCATTGGCATGCCGCAGTTCGTCGGTCGCCCGCTCCAGCGACTGCGATTTTTCTTCCAACGCGTGCGAGTAGGCGCGCAGCTGCGACGCCTCGTCGAGAATCCGCATCACATCGTCGAGATCCAGCGCCTCCTCCTCCACCACGGAGGCCACCATCACGCGCGCCGACGCACTGCCGATGGCGCCGGTCAGCAGCGTCTCGACAAACTGCACCAGCTGGGCATCAGCCGGTATCTGCTCGATGCTCGCCACACCCACCCGCGCCGCGTAGTCCTCGAACAGGCGCTGGGCCTGCTCGGCGCCCAGAAAGCGCCCGGCCAGGGGCAACAGGGCCGACACCTTCGCCCGCCCCTGCCAGAACACCGGGCGGGTGCCGGCCTTGCGGTGGAACACGTCGACGAACAGCAAGGCCTGGCTGGTTTCACGCGCCGAGGGCGCGCGCCACAGCGACACCCCCACATAGGCGCCGACGTTGGCCAGCAGGCTCCAGAACAGCGAGTGGGTCAGGCTGTCGAGCCCGCCCAGCCCCAGGAAGGCCTCGGGCTTGAGCCAGACCAGGCCCCAGGGGCCGTGGTGCAGAAAGTCCGCGTCCAGCCAGCCCGACTTGGCCAGCGACGGCAGCATGAGTGTGTAGACCCAGAAGGCAAAACCCAGCAACAGCCCGCTGAGCGCGCCGCTGCGCGTACCACCCTTCCAGTACATGCCGCCGAGCATGGCCGGGGCGAACTGCGCCACCGCAGCGAAACTGATGAGGCCAATGCTGACCAGTGCGTAGGCCTCGCCCGCCAGGTGGAAATACAGATAGCCCAGCAGCAGCAGGCCCAGAATCGTCAGACGGCGGATCAGCAGCAGCAGGCCGGTCAGGTCACCGCTGGCGCGGGTGCCGAAGCGCCGCGTGCGCAGCAACAGCGGCATCACCAGGTCGTTGCAGACCATGGTGGACACCGCGATGGCCTCCACGATCACCATGCCAGTGGCGGCCGACAGACCGCCCACGAAAGCAAACAGCGCCAGCAGGTGAAAACCCTGCGAGAGCGGCAGTGACAGCACGAAGGTTTCCGGGTTCATGGTGCCCGGACCGAAGTGCAGCAGGCCGCCGATGGCGATGGGCAGCACAAACAGGTTGATGAGCAGCAGGTACAGCGGAAAGGCCCACACCGCCCGGCGCAGGTGCTGCTCGTTCACGTTTTCCACCACCATCACCTGGAACTGGCGCGGCAGGAAGATCACCGAGAGCATGGCCAGCAAGGTCAGGCCCAGCCACTGGGCATACGCGAAGGGCTGGCCCTGCCCGAACTGGAGCAGGCGGCGCAGCTCATCGACCGCCTGCGCCTGCTCGAACAGGGCCATCGGGCTGGAGAACAGACCAAAGCTCACGAACAGGCCCACGGCCAGGAAGGCGGCGAGTTTCACCACCGATTCGAAGGCGATGGCGGCCACCATGCCTTCGTGGCGCTCGGTGCTGTCGAGGTGGCGGGCACCGAAGACCATGGTGAACCCGGCCAGAGCGAGCGCCACGTACAAGGTGCTGTCCTGCCACCACGAGGGGGTTTGAACAGCCGGTGCACCCAAGGGCGAGGTGAGCACCGCGTAACCGCTGGCAATGCCTTTGAGCTGCAGAGCGATGTAGGGCACGATGCCCACCACCGTGATGAGGGTGACCAAGCCGGCCAGCGTCGGGCTCTTGCCGTAACGGCTGGCAATGAAGTCCGCGATGGACGTGATGCGGTATGTCGTGGCAATGCGGATCATCTTGCGCACCACCATCCAGGCCAACACCATGGCCAGCATGGGCCCCAGGTAAATGGGCAGGAACCACACGCCCGAATTGGCCGCTCGCCCGACGCTGCCGAAGTAGGTCCAGGCGGTGCAGTACACCGCCATGGAGAGGGCATACACCCATGGGCTGCCGATCACGGATCGCCCGGCAGCCGCCCGCGCATCGCCCCAGTAAGCCACCGCAAACAGCAGCAGCAGGTACGCGAAGGAGACACCGATGACCAGCGGGGCAGACAGCATGGGCGCGTCAGTCCACCGGGCCGGGGCGCTCGTCGCCCTCAACGTGAGTCACGCGCTCCATCACCACGGCCAGGACCGCAATCAGCACGGCCCAGATCACGAACAGCGCCAGCGGAAACAGGGGCATGCCCAGCACCAGGACATCATGGTCCCAGAGCGCGAGCAGCGGAAAGTTGAACAGGGCCCAGCCGGCAACAAACAGGGCCACCAAGCGCTGGGCGGCCAGTCCATGAAACATGCGCGTCTCCTCGTGTGGCGGCGCAGTGCGTCGCTGCGGCCCATCAGCCAATTGTGCGCCACCCACTGACCCACGCCTTACGCTACTCCACCCAGTACAAACGGAAACGGCAGGGGATCGCCCTGCCGCTTGCGTATGGCCCGCCCGCCGGGGCAGGCTGTTGCGTCCGGTTTACTTCGCCGTGGAGGCGAGCAACTGCCAAGTGTCCACCACGGAGTCCGGGTTCAGCGAAATCGAGCTGATACCTTCGTCGCGCAGCCACTGGGCAAAGTCGGGATGGTCGCTGGGGCCCTGGCCGCAGATACCCACGTACTTGCCGGCCGACTTGCAGGCGCCGATGGCCATTTTGAGCAGGGCACGCACGGCGGGGTCGCGCTCGTCAAAGTCCTGCGCCAGCAACTCCAGCCCGGAATCGCGGTCCAGGCCCAGCGTGAGCTGCGTCAGGTCGTTCGATCCGATGGAGAACCCGTCGAAATACTGCAGGAAGTCGTCGGCCAGCACCGCGTTGCTCGGAATCTCGCACATCATGATGACCTTGAGCTCGTTCTCGCCGCGCTTGAGGCCCTTCTCGGCCAGCAGTTCGGTGACGCGTTTCGCCTGGCCCAGCGTACGCACGAAAGGCACCATCACCTGCACGTTGGTCAGGCCCATGTCTTCGCGCACGCGCTTGAGGGCCTCGCACTCCATGGCAAAGGCTTCGCGGAAGTCTTCGCTGATGTAGCGGGCCGCGCCACGGAAACCGAGCATCGGATTCTCTTCATCGGGCTCGTAGCGCGAACCGCCCACCAGCTTGCGGTACTCGTTGCTCTTGAAATCCGACAGGCGCACGATCACCGGCTTGGGCCAGAACGCCGCAGCAATGGTCGCCACGCCTTCGGCGACCTTGTCGACATAGAACGCGCGCGGCGACGCATGGCCGCGGGCCACCGATTCGACCGCCTTCTTCAGGTCGGCGTCGATGTTCGGGTAGTCCAGGATCGCCTTCGGGTGCACCCCGATGTTGTTGTTGATGATGAACTCCAGGCGGGCGAGGCCCACGCCGCTGTTGGGCACCTGCGCGAAGTCGAACGCCAGCTGGGGGTTGCCCACGTTCATCATGATCTTCACATCGACAGCGGGCATCTCGCCGCGCTGCATTTCCGTGATCTCGGTCTCCAGCAAGCCGTCGTAGATGTGGCCGGTGTCACCCTCCGAGCAGCTGACCGTGACGAGCATGCCGTCCTTGAGCGATTCGGTGGCGTTGCCGCAACCCACCACGGCCGGGATGCCGAGTTCACGCGCGATGATGGCCGCGTGGCAGGTGCGGCCACCGCGGTTGGTGACAATGGCACTGGCGCGCTTCATCACCGGCTCCCAGTTCGGGTCGGTCATGTCGGTCACCAGCACGTCACCGGGCTGGACCTTGTCCATCTCGCTGATGTTGTGCACCAGGCGGACCGGGCCCGTGCCCACTTTTTGCCCAATGGCACGGCCGGCGGCCAGCACAGCGCCTTTGCCCTTGAGCTTGTAGCGCATCTCGGTCTTGCCGGCAGACTGGCTCTTCACCGTCTCGGGGCGCGCCTGCAGGATGTAGAGCTGACCGTCGATGCCGTCTTTGCCCCACTCGATGTCCATCGGGCGGCCATAGTGCTGCTCGATCACCAGCGCGTAGTGCGCGAGCTGCTCCACGTCGGCGTCGGTGAGGCTGTAGCGGTTGCGCTGCTCCACCGGCACGTCCACCGTCTTCACCAGCTTGCCCTTGAGCGCGCCTTCGGCTGCCTTCTCTTCGGCGGTGGTGAAGGTCATCTGGATCAGCTTGCTGCCCAGGTTGCGGCGGATCAGCGCGCGCTTGCCGGCTTTCAGCATGGGCTTGTGCACGTAGAACTCGTCGGGGTTCACGGCGCCCTGCACCACGGTCTCGCCCAGGCCGTAGCTGGAGGTGATGAACACCACGTCTTCAAAGCCGGACTCGGTGTCGATGGTGAACATCACACCGGCAGCCCCCGTGTCCGAGCGCACCATGCGCTGCACGCCGGCCGACAGCGCCACGTCGGCATGGGCAAAGCCCTTGTGCACGCGGTAGCTGATGGCGCGGTCGTTGTACAGGGAGGCAAACACCTCCTTCATCTTGTGCAGCACCTCGTCGATGCCGTGCACGTTCAGAAAGGTTTCCTGCTGGCCGGCGAAGGAGGCGTCGGGCAGGTCTTCGGCGGTGGCCGAGGATCGCACGGCAAACGTGGCCTGCTCGTTGTCACCCACCAGGGTGGCAAACGCGTCGCGGATGGCTTTTTCCAGGTCCGCGGGGAAGGGCTGGTTCTCGACCATGGCGCGGATCTCGGCGCCGGCTTCGGCCAGAGCGCGCACGTCTTCGGTGTCCAGTGCATCCAGACGCGCGTTGATGCGATCGGTCAGTCCGTCGAATTTCAGGAACTCACGGAAGGCGTGGGCGGTGGTGGCGAAGCCCGTGGGCACCTTCACACCACTGGGCAACTGCGAGATCATCTCGCCGAGGCTGGCATTTTTTCCGCCGACCGACTCGACGTCGGACATACGCAATAGCTCGAATGGCACGACCAGATCGGTCGGGGCAAACAGGTGGGACATGGAAAAACTCCTCAAGGTTGAAAAACCGGGGGGCTCCATGCGCCAGCGTGAGACCTGTTGTTCTGTTGTGGGTCCGGCACCGGGCAAAGGGCTGATCAGGCGCTGACTGGCAGGCGGATAATGCACCGGCCATCCAAGGCCTGTCATTGTAGGGCGATGCCCGATGAGAGCTGCCAGGGCGCGGCAACCGCGGCATGAAATCTGCTCAGACATGCCAGAAGATTTCTACAACCCCCTGCCTACATCCATGCCCAACAGAACGGTCTTTTTCATCTCCGACGGCACCGGCATCACGGCCGAGACGTTTGGCAACGCCATCCTGGCGCAGTTCGAGTCACGGGTGCGGCGCGCGCGCCTGCCCTTCATCGACAGCGTGGACAAAGCCCATCAGGCGGTGCGTCAGATCAACCACACCGCCGAGGTGGAAGGCAAGCGCCCCCTGGTCTTCACCACGGTGGTCAACATGGACGTGCTGCGCGTCGTGAAGGAACACTGCCAGGGCATGATCCTCGACATGTTCGGCACCTTCGTCGAACCACTGGAGCTGGAGCTCGGCATCAAGTCGAACCACCGCGTGGGGCGCTTCTCGGACGCCTCGAAAAGCCAGGCCTACAACGACCGCATCGAGGCCATCAATTTTTCGCTCGCGCACGACGACGGGCAAAGCCACCGCGACCTGGCCGGCTCCGACGTCATCCTGGTGGGGGTCAGCCGCAGCGGCAAGACGCCCACCTCGCTCTACCTGGCCATGCAGTACGGGCTGAAGGCGTCCAACTACCCGCTGATTCCGGAGGACTTCGAACGCCGCAAACTGCCGCCAGCACTTGTTGCACACCGAAACAAAATATTTGGTCTGACCATAGCACCCGAGCGGCTGAGCGAAATACGCAACGAACGCCGCCCGAACTCACGCTATGCGAGCCTGGACAACTGCCGCATGGAAGTGAGCGAAGCTGAAGCCATGATGCGCCGGGAGGGCATCCGTTGGCTGTCCACCACCACCAAGTCGATCGAAGAAATTTCGACCACGATCCTGCAGGAAATCCGGCCGGAGCGGCTCACGTACTGAGCGTCACGCCCCGTCGTGGGCGCCACGATGACACCCCGCATCGTTCGCCCACCCTAGTCTGCCGGCTTCTTGTCGGCATGGATTTCCGCCCGTTTCTTGCGACCCGGACCCAGTCCATGGGCCTGCCGGCTCAGGGCAAATGACGCAAACAGCTTGATCCAGAG
>JAGXRS010000003.1 GCA_018335615.1 Hydrogenophaga sp.
AGTGTGTCGACCTGGGTGGCGAATGCGTTCCCGGCGGCGAGCCGGCAGAGGCGCCCGCCACGGACGAAGATCCGCAGGCGCAAGCCGATGCGATGGACTTCTCGGTCCCGGATGAAAACGCCCTGACCGATGCGCCCGTGGAGGTGTCGGTGGAGGCGTCGACGGAGCCGCTCGTCGAGCACATCGACTTCGACGACTTCGCGGCTTCCCTGGCGGTCGACGAGACGGTGGACGAGCCAGATGCACCGGCCGCCCCGGAAGCGCACGCGCCCGACGGTTTCAGCGGCCACACAGCGGCCGAAGAGGTTCTGGAGCTTTTCGAGTCCGATGAAGGTGCCGTGTTGGCCGACCTCCCGCTGGACATCACGGATATTGATTTCGACCTGTCGTTTGACTTGCCGGATGCCATCGTCGACGAGCCGACACAGGCCCCTGTGCCGAGCGAGCCGTCCCTTTCGTCCCATTTGGTCGAGACCGAGGACGACAGACCGGCCATGACGCCCGACGCAGGCGTCGCGTTGGCTGCTGACGAGCCGGTCGAGACGGCGGAGCCTGCAACGCCTCCCTTCTCCTTCGAAGCAGCTGCCGAGCCATGGACTGTCGAGGCAGCCGACGCCCTCGTTCCGCCGTTCTCCACCGCCTTTTCAGAGGGCGACGGCACACAGGGCGACAGCATCGCGCCGCCGTCCGGTGCGCCGATGACGTCCGACCTCGCCGGACCGGAAGAGCCGCAGCCCGTGGCTGCGCCAGCCGAGCCGGATCTTTCAGTCGAGCCGGATCACCCGGACCCGACGGAACAACTGGACCTGACGGAACGTTCCATCCTGACGGATCAGACGGATCAGACGGATCAGACGGATCAGACGGATCAGACGGATCAGCCGTACCTGGCGGATCAGGACGCCGAACTTTCTGCCCTGGCGCTGCCGGTCGACCTGGCGCCACCACCACCGCTGGGCGAAATGCCGGACGAGCAGACGCGGGTGATTGGATCCCTGCGCATCGGCATCAAGCTTTACAACGTGTTCCTGAACGAGGCCGACGAATGGTCGCGCCGCCTGGGCACCGCGTTGACAGAATGGTCGATGGAGCGGCACCAACCCTTGCCCGATCAGGCAGAGGCGTTGGCCCATTCTCTTGCCGGCAGCTCGGCCACGGTGGGCTTTCGCTCGCTCTCCGACATTGCACGCGCGCTGGAGCATGCCCTGGAGACGGTCGCGCTGCATCAGCAGGCGGGTCGGGTCGCCACGGAGCAGCAGGCGCAGCTCTTTGTCGACGCGTCGGAGGACATCCGCCGCTTGTTGCACCAGTTTGCGGCTGGCTTCCTCAAGGATCCGAATACCGACCTGCTGGAGGCCTTGTACCGCGTCGTCCATGAGCCACTGCCCGAGGCGAACGCGCCCCTCGCCAGTGCCGTGGTCGATGGCGGGTCGGACGGTAACCCTGACACCGGTCTGCTGGAAACCGATCGGTTGTCTGACCAGTGGGCTGACGAGGAATGTGAATCGGTGTCCGTTTCGCCTGGGGTCGAAGTCGCCACACCAGGGCCGATGGCCGCGTTGGACGAGGCGGCCACACAGCCTTCACCAGTCGCTGGACTGCGTCCGGCGGCGAGCGGTCCGGTGCAGGACATCGACGACGACATCGATGCGGTTGACACCATCGACGTCGACCTGTTTCCGATCTTTTCCGACGAGGCCCTGGAGCTGCTGCCCCAGATGGGCGGCGCACTGCGCCAGTGGGTGGCGCGCCCTGACAACGCCAGCGCCCGCGCCGAGGTCTTGCGCAACCTGCACACATTCAAGGGCAGCGCCCGGCTGGCCGGTGCCTTGCGTCTGGGCGAGATGGCCCACCGCATGGAAACCACGGCAGAACGCCTGGGCTCCGACGTCCAGCACAGCGCAGACCTGGAGCCCTTGCTGGCCTCGTTTGACGCGTTGTCAGCCCGTTTCGACCAGCTGCGCCATACAGACCCGGATGACAGTGGCGTGTTGCTGCGGGCTGCAGAAGAGGCGCCCGACGCCACGCTGTCGCCAGTGCCCTCTGCACTCGAAGCCGACGTGGGGCCACTGCCAGAGGCACCGGCCCTTGCCGGCCAGGAAGCCATGGAAGGTCTCAGCGGCCTGGCCTTGGCGCGCACGCCGGTGGCCGTGCAGGCCCGTGCCGGCGCCGCCGTGCGGGTGCGGCCCGAGTTGCTCGACCGCCTGGTGAACCAGGCCGGCGAGGTGATGATCACGCGTTCGCGCATGGAGTCCGAGCTGGTCAACCTGCGGGGCTCGCTCAAGGACCTCACCGGCAACCTGGACCGCTTGCGCCAGCAGCTGCGCGACATCGAGTTGCAGGCCGAAACCCAGATGCAATCGCGCCTGGCGCAGGCGCGTGATGCCGACCAGTCGTTCGATCCGCTGGAGTTCGACCGCTTCACCCGCGTGCAGGAACTCACGCGCATGATGGCCGAGTCGGTCAACGACGTGGCCACGGTGCAGCGCAACCTGCAGCGCGCCGTGGAATCCACGGAAGACAGCCTGGTGGCCCAGGCGCGCCAGACGCGCGAACTGCAGCGCGACCTGCTGCGCACGCGCATGGTGGAATTCGAGGGTATTTCCGAACGCCTGTATCGTGTGGTGCGCCAGGCGTCCAAGGAAACCGGCAAGCAGGTGCGCCTGGACATCACGGGCGGCAACATCGAACTGGACCGTGGCGTGCTCGATCGCATGACCGGCGCCTTCGAACACCTGTTGCGCAACTGCGTCGTGCACGGCATCGAAACGCCCACCCAGCGTCTGGCCGCAGGCAAGCCCGCCGAGGGCAGCATTGAGATCCGGCTGGCGCAGGAACTCAACGACGTGTCGGTGGTGTTCCACGACGATGGTGCCGGCCTGGACCTGGCCCGCTTGCGTGAGAAGGCCGAGGCCCAGGGCTTTGTGCCCCCCGGTGCCCGGCTCAGCGACAAGGAAGCGGCGCAGCTGGTCTTTGCGGCGGGTCTGAGCACGGCCAACGAGGTGTCCGGTCTCGCCGGGCGCGGGGTCGGCATGGACGTGGTGCGCACCGACGTGGTGGGTCTGGGTGGTCGCGTTGAAACCGAGACCCAGCGCGGCCAGGGCACCAGCTTCAAGCTCGTGCTGCCCCTGACCACCGCGGTGACGCAGGTGGTGATGGTGCGCGCCGGATCGCTCACCCTGGGTGTGCCGTCCAACCTGGTGGAACTCGTGCGTCGCGTCTCCCAGGACGAGCTGGCAAAGGCTTACGCCAAAGGCAGCCTCACCGTGGGCGACGAGGAAGTGCCCTTCCACTGGGCCGGCGCCCTGCTGCAGTCATCGCCGCAATCGCTGGAAGCCCAGGGGCGCACGCTGCCGGTGGTGATTTTCCGAAGCGCGGCGCAGCGCGTGGCCGTGCACGTGGACGAGGTGCTGGGCAACCAGGAAGTCGTGGTCAAGAACCTCGGGCCCCAGCTCTCCCGGCTGCCCGGCCTGGCCGGCATGTCGGTGCTGGCATCGGGTGCCGTGGCACTCATCTACAACCCGGTGGCCCTGGCGGCGGTGTATGGCAGCCAGGTCAGCGCCTGGCTGGCAACCCAGCAGCGCGTGGCGCCCCAGGAACAGGGCGATTCGCCCGCACCGGTCGATGTCGTGGCCAACGCCGTGCCGCTGGTGCTGGTGGTGGACGACTCCATCACGGTGCGCCGCGTGACGCAGCGCCTGCTGCAGCGCGAAGGTTATCGCGTCAGCCTGGCCGCTGACGGTCTGCAGGCGCTCGAACGCCTGCAGCAGGAACTGCCGTCGGTGGTGCTGTCCGACATCGAGATGCCGCGCATGGACGGCTTCGACCTCGTGCGCAACATCCGGAACGACCCCCGTCTGTCCGGCCTGCCGGTGATCATGATCACCTCGCGCATCGCCGAGAAGCACCGCGAACACGCCCGCGAACTCGGGGTGGACCATTACCTCGGCAAGCCGTACGCGGAAGACGAACTGCTGGCGCTCATCGGGCATTACACCAAGGTCGCGGCCGAGACCTGAGGCCTCGCCGCTGTGCGGGGTCGGTGAGGATCGCGTTCAGGCCTTGAGCGGCTTCTTCACCACCGCGTAGCGCAGCAAGGTGCGCTCGCGGGCCTCGGCGTGATCCACGATGGGCCGGGGATAGTGCACGCCGAGTTCGATCCCGGCGGCGGCGAGTTCGATCTCGCGTGCCGTCCAGGGCGCGTGCAGCGCGGCGTCGGGCAGGCCGGCCAGCTGTGGCAGGTAGCGCCGGATGAACTTGCCCTGCGGGTCGAACTTCTCGCTTTGCGACACCGGGTTGAAGATGCGGAAGTAGGGCTGGGCATCGCAGCCGCTGGAACTCGCCCACTGCCACCCCCCGTTGTTGGCCGCCAGGTCGTAGTCGATCAGGTGTTCGGCGAAATAGCGCTCGCCCCAGCGCCAGTCGATGCCCAGATCTTTCACCAGGAAGCTCGCCACCACCATGCGCAGGCGGTTGTGCATGTAGCCGGTCTGGTTGATTTGTGCCATGGCCGCGTCGACCAGCGGGTAGCCGGTGCGGCCTTCGCACCAGGCGGCGAACAATTCTTTGGCGTGCTTGCCGTGCTCGAACTTGATGCGGTCGTATTCGGGCTTGAAGGCCTTCTCCACCACATGCGGAAAGTTCGCCAGCACCTGGTGGTAGAAGTCGCGCCAGATCAGTTCTGACAGCCAAGTGCTGGCGCCAGTGATGCCCTGCAGGTGCATGGCGTAGGCGACCGAGGCCACCTGCCGGATCGAGATGGTGCCAAAGCGCAGGTGCACGCTCAGGTAGCTCGGCCCCTTGATGGCAGGGAAGTTGCGGGCCTCGTCGTAGCGGTCGATGCGCTCGACAAAGTCCTCGAACAGGCGCGTGGCGCCGCTGCTGCCGGTGGGCATGGGCAGCTGGGCCAGGTTGGTCGGTGTGAAGCCGATGTCGCCCAGGCGCGGCACCGACCGGACCCAGTCGGCGGGCACGGGGGCGAGCGAGGCGCCGTAGCGCGCCGCCGGGTAGGCCTTGAGGTGGAAACCGTCCAGCTGCCTGAGCCAGGCGTTCTTGTAGGGTGTGAACACGCCGAAGGCGTGGCCTGCCTGCGTCAGGACTTCGCGGCGCTCGAAGATCACATGGTCCTTGTGGCTGTGCAGCAGGATGCCGGCGTGCGCCAGGTCGCCGAACACCTGCGCGTCGCGCGCCTTGGCCTGCGGCTCGTCGTCGTGGTTGGCGAAGACCGCCTGCACATGCAGCCGCTGCGCCAGCGCGGGAATGCTCTCGCTGGCCTTGCCATGCAGCACGATCAGGCCGGTGCCTTCCGTGCCGTGCTGCCGGCCCAGGGCGCGCAGCGCCGCATCGAGTTCCACCAGCGACTCGCGGATGAACTCGACCCGCCGGTCGGCGCGGGGCAGGGTGTCGAGGATCTCGGTGTCAAAAACAAACACGCACCAGACCCGGCGGCAGACCTTGAGCGCGTGGTACAGGGCGGCGTTGTCGTGGGCGCGCAGGTCGCGCCGGAACCACATCAGGCCTTGGTCGTAGGTGTTCATGGGGGGCGCGGTGGGCCAGCGGGCGAGAAGAAGAGGGACGCGAAGACGGACGCTTAAAATCGCGACATGTCCGCCGATTTTGCCCCCATCAACCTGACCAATCATTTCCTGATTGCGATGCCCGCCCTCAGTGATGAGCTTTTCGGTCGAAGCGTGGTGTACCTCTGCGAACACAGCGAACGCGGGGCGCTGGGGTTGGTGATCAACAAGCCCAGCGACATCCTGCTGCCCCGTCTGTTTGAGAAGGTCGACCTGCCCATGGGCCGCGACGACCTGATGACGCAGCCGGTGTTCCAGGGCGGCCCGGTGCAGACCGAGCGCGGCTTCGTGCTGCACGAGGCGATTGAAGGCGGGCAGGGCGAGTCGGTCTACGCTTCCACCCTGTCCATACCCGGCGGCCTGGAAATGACCACCTCCAAGGACGTGCTCGAAGCGATGGCCTCGGGCGCCGGTCCGCGCAAGGTGTTCGTGACCTTGGGTTATGCGTCCTGGGGCGAGGGGCAGCTGGAGTCCGAGATCACCGAGAACAGCTGGCTCACGGTGGAGGCCGACCCCAGCGTGATCTTTGATGCACCGGTGGCCGAGCGCTACGAGCGCGCCATGGCCTTGCTGGGGCTGCAGCCCTGGATGCTGTCGCCGGACGCTGGCCACGCATGAGTCCGGATGCCACTGCGCCCCGAACGCCTCAGGTCCCGGCGAACGCCCAGCTGTTCCTGGCCTTCGACTATGGCCTGAAGCGCACCGGCGTGGCCAGCGGCAACCGCATCACGGGCACCGCCTCCCCGCAGGCCACCATCCAGGCCGTGGGCGAAGCGCGCTTCGTGCAGGTGGCGCAGCGCGTTGCCCAGTGGCAGCCCGACGCGCTGGTGGTGGGCGTGCCCTACCACCCCGATGGCGCGGCCCACGAGAACACCGCCCGCGCCCTGAAATTCGCGCGCCAGCTGCGCGGGCGCCACGCGCTGCCCGTGTTCGAGGTGGACGAACGCTACAGCACCACCGAGGCCCACGCACTCGGCGCGAAAGACGCCGACGCGGCCTCGGCCTGCATCATCCTGGAACAATTCTTGAGGAGTCTCCCCTGATGTCACATCCCACGCTGGACGCCGAGGCGCTCTACCTGGAGCTGCTCAAAGGCGTCAAAAGCCTGATCGACGCCCAGCCGCTGCAGCTGGCCGGCATCACCTCGGGTGGCGCCTGGCTGGCCGAGCGCCTGCAGCGCGACCTGGGCCTGCCGGGTGCCGCGGGCGTGATTTCATCGAGCATGCACCGCGACGACTTTGCCCAGCGCGGACTGGCCATCAGCGCGCAGACCGTGCTGCCGTTTGACGTGAACGGCGCGCATGTGCTGCTGGTGGACGACGTGCTCTACACCGGGCGCACGCTGCGCGCGGTCATCAACGAACTGTTCGACTACGGCCGCCCCGCCAGCGTGAAGCTGGCCGTGCTGGTGGACCGCGGCGGGCGCGAACTGCCGATCCAGGCCGACGTGTGCGCCGCCACGGTGGCGCTGCCGGCCGGGCAGTCGCTCGAACTGGCGCGCGACGACAGCGGGCGCCTCGCCTTCGTGTTGGAAAACAAGGACTTCTGAACGTGCCACGCAACCCCCAGCTGAACAAGAACGGCGAGCTGATCCACCTGCTCTCCACCGAAGGGCTGTCGCGCGACATCCTCACCCACATCCTCGACACCGCGGCCAGCTTCGTCAGCGTGAGCAACCGCGAGGTGAAGAAGGTCCCGCTGCTGCGGGGCAAAAGCGTGTTCAACCTGTTCTTCGAGAACAGCACGCGCACCCGCACCACCTTCGACATCGCCGCCACGCGCCTGAGCGCCGACGTGTACACGCTGGACATCGCGCGCAGCTCCACCGCCAAGGGCGAGAGCCTGCTCGACACCATCGCCAACCTGAGCGCGATGGCGGCCGACATCTTCGTGGTGCGCCACAGCGAGTCCGGCGCGCCCTACCTGATCTCCCAGCATGTGGCGCCGCATGTGCACGTGGTCAACGCCGGTGACGGCCGCCACGCGCACCCCACGCAGGGCCTGCTGGACATGTACACCATCCGGCACTACAAGCAGGACTTCACCAAGCTCTCGGTGGCCATCGTGGGCGACGTGCTGCACTCGCGCGTGGCCCGCTCCGACATCCACGCGCTGACCACGCTGGGCTGCCCCGACGTGCGCGTGGTCGGCCCGCGCACGCTGGTGCCCAGCGACCTCTCGCACATGGGCGTGCGCGTGTGCCACACGCTGGAAGAAGGCATCAAGGACTGTGACGTGGTCATCACCCTGCGCCTGCAGAACGAGCGCATGAGCGGTGCGCTGCTGCCGTCGAGCCAAGAGTATTACAAGAGCTTCGGCCTCACGCCCGAGCGCCTGCGCTGGGCCAAGCCCGACGCCATCGTGATGCACCCGGGCCCGATCAACCGCGGGGTGGAAATCGACTCGGCCGTGGTGGACGGCCCGCAAAGCGTGATCCTGCCCCAGGTCACGTTCGGCATTGCCGTGCGCATGGCGGTGCTGGGCATCGTGGCGAGCCACGACGCCTGAGCCCGACCCGGAACCCGTGCCGCTGCGTGCCGCCACCGTCTGCTCTTAGAAAAACGACACCATGAAAATCCTGATCCAGAACGGCCGCGTCATGGACCCGGCCACCGGCCGCGACGAGGTCGCTGACGTGGCGATTGCCGCCGGCCGCATCATCGCCATTGGCCATGTGGCGCCCGATTTCCACCCCAACCGCACCATCGACGCCAGCGGCTGCGTGGTCGCGCCCGGTCTGGTGGACCTGGCCGTGCGTCTGCGCGAGCCCGGGCAGGAACACGCGGGCATGCTGGAGAGCGAGATGGCCGCGGCCGTGGCCGGTGGCGTCACCAGCCTGGTCTGCCCGCCCGACACCGACCCGGTGCTGGACGAACCCGGTCTGGTCGACATGCTCAAGTTCCGCGCCGAGAAGTTGCACCTGGCGCGCGTGTTCCCGCTGGGTGCGCTCACGCGCGGGCTCAAGGGCGAGGTGCTGACCGAAATGGCCGAACTCACCGAATCGGGTTGCATCGGCTTCGGCCAGGCCGAGGTGCCCATCGTCAACGTGCAGGTGCTGCAGCGCGCGCTGCAATACGCCGCCACCTTCGGCTACACCGTGTGGCTGCGCCCGCAGGACTTCTGGCTCGGCAAGGGCGTGGCCGCCAGCGGCCCGCTGGCCACGCGCCTGGGTCTGGCCGGCATTCCCGCCGCGGCCGAAACGATTGCCTTGCACACGCTGTTCGAGCTGATGCGCGCGGTGCAGGGCAAGAGCGCGACGGCACCCGCCGCCCGCGTGCACCTGTGCCGCATCAGCAGCGCGGCCGGGCTGGCGCTGGTGCGCCAGGCCAAGGCCGAAGGCTTGCCGGTGAGTTGCGACGTGAGCGTGCACAACCTGCACCTGACCGATGTGGACATTGGCTTCTACGACAGCCGCCTGCGCCTGCAGCCGCCCGTGCGCCAGCAGCGCGACCGCGACGCG
>JAGXRS010000004.1 GCA_018335615.1 Hydrogenophaga sp.
TCAGACGTTGCCTTGTGGCAAACCCTGGCCAAGCCGGTCAAGCTGATCGTGGATTGAACACGGTGTGCACGCCGACCGGGGGGGGAGCGATTACCCCAACAGACTCGTTCTGTCCGCAAAATGGCGGGCTGGAAGCGTCAGTTGTGGTGAGGTGTCGATCACGCCAGACAGAGCGCTGTTCGAGCTTTTTTCTCACGCGGCTCGTCTGAGCCGGGGGTGTGCCGCGGTTGACGACATGTCATCTGGACCACGCCCTGGCCTTCTCCACGATGAAGTCGATAAACGTGCGAACGGCTTGCGTCTGGTACCGGCCTGGCATCCGCAACAGGAAAAGACGTGTGCCGAAGATGCTGAGGCGCCATGGGGTCAGTGTGGTGACCACGCGTCCCGCCTCCACGTCCTCCTGAACGACATAACTGGGGACCAGGCCGATACCCAGGCCCGAGAGGATGGCCTTGCGCAGGAACTGAAAGTTCTCCGAGGCCAGCGTCGGGTTCAGCGTGACTTCGTGGCGAATTTCGTCCCTGTAGGCCGCCAGGCGCAGTTCACGCCCCACCACCGACGATGTGATCAGCGGCAGTCGCTTCAGCGCTTCCAGATCTTCAGGCAGACCGGTGGTGCGGGCAAACCCGGTCGAGGCGCACGCCACGTAGCGCACTTGCGCCAGTTCTCTGGCCACCAAGGCTTCAGGTGGTTCGGACATGACACGGATGGCCACATCCACCTCGTCACGCAGCAAGTCGTCCACGCGGTTCTCGAACAGCAAATCCAGGCTGATCTCTGGGTATTGGCGCTTGAATTCCAGCAGCCAGTCGGTCATGACCAACTGCCCGAAGCCTGTTGGCACACTGACCCGAACCGACCCGTGAAGACCTCGTCCCAGCATGGTGACGGCTTCCTTCGCAGCGGCGAGTTCGTCGCGAATGGCGCAGCCGTGCCGGTAAAGCGTCTGTCCGATTTCGGTGGGTTCTATGCGCCGGGTTGTCCTGCGCACCAGTTGCACGCCAACCGACTTCTCCATCTGCTGCAGGTGGTAGCTGACGTTAGCGCGACTGACCTTCAGTTTGCGCGCCGCACTGCTCAGGTTGCCGGCGTCGAGTATGTCGACCAGCAGCAACAGTCCGCTCAGGTCCATGGGTTGATTGTCAATCATTATTTGACAGAGTGTTAAACATTGTTCGGATTGTCAAGTCAATGTGCGACCAACACAATCCCACGACCTCTTCAAAGCCCGGCCCAGGGCATCTCTTTGGAATATCAAACGACATGGCACTCGACACAGAAACGTTCTCACTGCTCAGAGACAGCGTGCAGCGCTTCATTCGCGAACGTCTGGTTCCAGCCGAAAACAGCGTGGAAGAACTCGACGACGTCCCTGCGGACGTCGTCGAGGACATGAAAGAGCTGGGCCTGTTCGGCCTGTCGATCCCGGAAGAGTTTGGTGGCATCGGCCTGTCGATGGGGCAGGAGTGCGAAGTCGCCTTCGAGCTGGGGCAGACCGCGCTGGCATTCCGCTCGGTGGCGGGCACCAACATCGGCATCGGGTCGCAGGGCATCCTGATGGACGGCACGGCCGAACAAAAAGCCGAGTACCTGCCCCGGATCGCCAGTGGCGAGCTGATCATCTCGTTCGCCCTGACCGAGCCCAACGCCGGGTCAGACGCGGCGGCCCTGCAGACCCGGGGCGTGCGCGACGGTGACGACTACCTGCTCAGTGGCAGCAAGCGCTACATCACCAACGCACCGCGCGCCGGGGCGTTCACGCTGATGGCCTGTACCGACGGCCCTGGCGCCGGCGGCATCTCGGCCTTCATCGTGCCCTCGCACCTGCCGGGCATCACACTGGGCAAACCGGACAAGAAGATGGGCCAGCGTGGGACCAAGACCTGCGACGTGAACCTGGACAACGTGCGCGTGCCGGCGGCCAACATCATCGGCGGGGTACCGGGAAAAGGCTTCAAGACCGCCATGAAGGTGCTGGACCGCGGGCGCCTGCATGTGTCGGCTCTGGCCTGCGGCATGGCACAACGCATCCTGAACGAGTCGATTGCCTATGCCCAGGAACGCAAACAATTCGGACAACGCATCGGGGACTTCCAGCTGGTGCAGGCCATGCTGGCTGACAGCCAGGCCGAACTGCTGGCCGGGTGGTCCATGGTGAAGGCCGTGGCGCAGCGTTACGACGCCAAACCGTTTGGGGTGACCGATCCCGAGGTGAGCATGCAGGCCTCGTGCACCAAGCTCTTCACGACCGAGATGGTCGGCCGTGTGGCAGACCGCGGTGTGCAGATCCACGGGGGCGCCGGCTACATCAACGAATACAAGGTGGAGCGCTTCTACCGCGATGTCCGCTTGCTGCGCCTCTACGAAGGCACCACCCAGATTCAGCAACTCATCATCGGCAAACACCTCATGCGCCAAGACTGAACCGTCTCCACCCCCATTCACACTTCAACCATCGCAACAGCGCCATGTCAAAAAACCCATCCCCCTTCATGAACCGTCGCCAGCTCCTGTCCATGAGCGCACTGACCATCGTGCTGCCTGCGTGGGCCCAGGCCGGTTATCCGAGCAAACCGATCACGATCCTGGTGCCTTTCCCCGCAGGCGGTACCACCGACATTCTCGGTCGTCTGGTGGGACGCCATCTGGCCACCCGTCTGGGCGGGGCGGTGGTGGTGGACAACAAGCCCGGTGCGGGTGGCGCCATCGGTTCCGCGATGGTGGCCAAGGCCGCCGGTGATGGTCACACCCTGCTGATGGGAACGATCGGAACGCATTCCATCAACCAGTATCTCTACAAGAAACTGGCCTACGATCCTTTCAAGGACTTCGCTCCCATTGCGCTGGTCGCCATGGTCCCGAACGTGCTGGTCGTGAACGCATCCCAGCCGATCAAGACGGTCAAGGACCTGATAGCGGCCGCCAAGGCCGCCCCCGGCAAGCTGACCTATGCGTCAGCGGGCAATGGAACCTCGATCCACCTGTGCGGTGCCATGTTCGAGCAGATGGCCCAGGTCTCCATGACGCACGTGCCCTATCGCGGCAGTGCGCCGGCGATCGCGGATTTGCTGGGCAACCAGACCACCTGCATGTTCGACAACCTGCCTTCGGCCATGCCGCACATCAAGTCGGGTGCGCTGCGCGCGGTCGCGGTGACCACGGCCAAACGTTCTGCAGCACTGCCTGATGTGCCCACGATTGCCGAGTCTGGCGTGGCGGGGTACGACGCCAGCTCGTGGTTCGGCATGTGGGCCCCGGCGTCCATGCCTGCCAGCCTGGTCAGCCGGCTCAATGAAGAGATCCGGCAGATCCTGGCACAGCCCGATGTCAAGCAGATACTCAAGGATCAGGGTGCTGAAGCCGCACCCGACAGCCCGGCGCAGTTTGCCGCCTTCATTCAGACCGAGGCCGCCAAATGGTCGAAGGTTGTTCAGACCGCCAACGTTCAGCTGGACTGAGCACATGGGCGCTCTCAGTCATGTGCGGGTTCTGGACCTGACGCGGGTCTTGGCTGGTCCCTGGTGCACGCAGACGCTGGCCGATCTGGGTGCGGACGTGATCAAGATCGAACGCCCCGGCGTGGGTGACGACACGCGCCAATGGGGCCCTCCCTATGCGCGGGATGCCGCGGAGCAGGACACGACCGAAGCCGCTTATTACCTGGCGGTCAACCGCAACAAACGATCGGTCACGCTCGACATCTCCACCGTCGAAGGCCAGGCCCTGATCCGGCGTCTCGTGGGCGAATGCGATGTGCTGGTCGAGAACTTCAAGGTGGGTGACATGCAGCGCTACGGACTCGACCACGAGAGCCTGCGCGCCGAGCACCCCGGCCTGGTCTACTGCTCCATCACGGGTTTCGGCCAGACCGGCCCGTATGCGCCACGGGCCGGCTATGACTTCATCGTGCAGGGCATGGGTGGTTTCATGAGCGTCACCGGTGAGCGGGACGGTTTGCCCGGTGCTTCGCCCCAGAAGGCGGGGGTGGCGATTGCCGACCTGTTCACCGGCGCGCACGCCACCATTGCGATCCTGGCCGCGTTGAACCACAAGGAGCGAACCGGAGAAGGTCAGTACCTGGATATCTGCCTGCTGGACACCCAGGTGGCCATGATGGCGAACATGGCAACGAATTACCTTGCCACGGGAACGCCGCCCACGCGCTGGGGCAATGCGCATCCCAACATCGTGCCTTACCAGGTGTTCAAGGTGGCCGACGGCTGGGTCATCGTCGCCTGTGGCAACGATGGCCAGTTCCGCAAGCTGATGCAGGCCGCTGGGCGGCCTGAACTGGCCGAGGATCCGCGCTTCGCCAGCAACCCCGCCCGCGTGCGGCACCGGGATCAGCTGGTGCCGCTGCTGGAGGCGCTGATGCTCCAGCGCCAGCGCGACCAATGGATCCGCCTGCTGGAATCGGTCGGCGTGCCTTGCGGCCCCATCAACGATCTGGCCGACGTGTTCCAGGACCCCCAGGTGCTGGCACGGGACATGCGCCAAGACCTGCCCCATCCCACGGCCGGCCGCGTCAGCGTACCCGGCAGTGCGCTGAAGCTCTCGGCCACACCGGTGACCTACCGCAGCGCACCTCCGTTGCTGGGCCAGCACACGCAGGAAGTCCTTCAGTCGCTCGCAGCGTTGTCCGACGACGAGCTGGACACACTCAAAGCCCGTCACATCATCTGAACCCCGGTACTGCCCACATGACCCCATCTTGTCCCGCTGCCCCGCGTGTGGCACGTGTCGAACTCAACGCACCGCCCGTCAACAGTCTGGGCATCGCCCTGCGCCGGCACGTCGTCGATTCAATCCGCGCTGCCGAAACCGATCCCGACGTGGTGGCAATCGTGCTCATCGGTTCCGAGAAAGCCTTTTCGGCCGGCGCCGACGTGTCCGAGTTCGGCACACCCCTGCAGTTTGAGGCGCCCATGCTGCGCGACGCTATCGCCACCATCGAAGCCTGCCAGAAACCCGTGGTGGCGGCGATTTCGGGCGTGGCGCTGGGCGGCGGCCTGGAACTGGCGCTGGGATGCCATGCCCGGGTGGCCTTGGCATCGGCCCGCATGGGCGCGCCCGAAATCCAGCTGGGCCTGATTCCCGGCTCGGGTGCCACCCAGAAGCTGCCGCGCCTGATGGGGGCGGAGCGGGCCTTGGCGATGATGATGTCGGGACAGCCCGAGACCGCAGCGCAGCTGTCGGCTTCGGGGTTGCTGGATCGGGTGGTGTCGCAGGACCTGTGGGACACGGCCTCGGCGCTGGCCCTTGAACTCGCGCAGCAGGCCCAGCCGTTGCCGCGCGCACGCGATCGAACCGTCGATGTCGCTGCTGTGGAGGCAGCAGTTGAAAAAGCGGCGGCCCGGCTCAACAAGCGCCAGCGCGCGCAGCCGGCCTACCAGGCGTTGCTGGACGCTGTCCAAGCCAGCGCACTGCTGTTTGAGGCGGGAATGCAGCGCGAACGCGAGCTGTTCCTGGCGCTGATGACCAGCAGCGAAGCGACCGCCTTGCGCTACCAGTTCCGGGTCCAGCGCGAATCCGCCAAGCTGCCGCCCAGTTTGTCTGCGCAGCCGCGTGCGTTCGACCATGTCGCCGTCATCGGCGCCGGCACCATGGGATCGGGTATCGCCATCGCCGCGTTGGAAGCCGGGTTGCAGGTCGGCTTGCTGGAGCAGTCGGCCCAGGCACTGGAGCGCGGCGTGGCGCGCATCGGCGAGCACTTTTCCTCTCGGGTGAAAGCCGGCAAGCTCGAGTCGGCCAAGGCCGAACAACTGCAGGGCCGGTTGCATGCCACGCTGGACTGGTCGGCGCTGTCGGCGGCCAACGTGGTGATCGAGGCCGTGTTCGAAGACGTGGCGGTCAAACAATCGGTCTTTCGTCTGATCGACCAGCACGCGCGGGCCGGCGCGGTGCTGGCCACCAACACCTCTTACCTCGACATCAACGCGATCGCAGCGGTGACGTCCCGGCCGCAGGACGTTCTGGGGCTGCACTTCTTCAGCCCGGCCAACGTCATGAAGCTGTTGGAAGTGGTTCAAGGCAAGGACAGTGCCGCAGATGCCATCGCCACGGCCATGGCCCTGGGGCGGCAGCTCAAGAAGACGCCCATCCTCTGTGGCAACGCCTTCGGCTTCATCGGCAACCGCATCTACAACGCCTACCGCAAGCAATGTGAATTCATGCTCGAAGACGGGGCCTGGCCCGAGGACGTGGACCAGGCGCTGACCGACTTCGGTTTCGCCATGGGGCCGTTTGCCGTGGCCGATCTGTCGGGGCTGGACATCGCCTGGCGCATGCGCCAGGCCCATGCCGCCACCCGCGACCCCCGGGAGCGCTACGTCCACATCCTCGACCGCCTGTGCGAGATGGGCCGCATGGGCCGCAAGACCCAGGCCGGCTACTACACCTATGCCGACGGCAAGCCCAGCCCGACCACCGATGACGTGGTGCGCGGTGTCGTCGTGCGGGCGGCGGCGGAGCGGGGCATCGAGCGCTCGCCACTGGCCGCGGATGTGATCCAGCGCCGCGCGCTGCTGGCGATGGTGAACGAAGCCGCGCTGCTGTTCAGCGAGGGCGTGGCGCACCGCGCGGGCGATATCGATGTGGTGCTGGTCAACGGCTACGGCTTCCCGTCCTGGGTGGGCGGCCCCGTGCACTGGGCCAGAACCCAACCCCGTGCCGGTCTGGAGCAGGACCTGGATCGGCTCATCGCGGCGAATGGCTTCGGCTCCGTGCGCGCCACACCGGCCATGCTGGACCGTCTGCTCGCCTGACGCTTGCAATCCCTTGCCGCGTTTTCTTTCATCGTCCCTCTTCCTTTGCCATGACCTCACCCCAAGCCTTCATCGTCGATGCCATCCGCACGCCCTTCGGCCGCTACGGTGGCGCCCTGTCCAGTGTGCGCACCGATGACCTGGGCGCCATCCCGCTGCGCGCCCTGATGGCGCGCAACCCGAATGTGGACTGGGCCGCCGTCACGGACGTGCTGTACGGCTGCGCCAACCAGGCCGGCGAAGACAACCGCAACGTCGCCCACATGAGCAGCCTGCTCGCCGGCCTGCCACTGGAAGTGCCCGGTGGCACCATCAACCGCCTGTGCGGCTCCGGCCTGGACGCGGTGGGCACGGCCGCGCGCGCCATCAAGGCGGG
>JAGXRS010000005.1 GCA_018335615.1 Hydrogenophaga sp.
CCCCCCCATGCCCGACGCGACCCCCCCAGAAAAGCAGAGCCGCACAGCCACTCGAAAGCGGGTGACGGACAAACCCGCCACCACGCGTCGCAAGGCCTCGCCTGGCACCAAGCACGAGGACAAGCTCACCGCCATCCTTCGCACCGCTGCCCAGCTGTTTGCGCAGAACGGTTATGAGGCGACGTCGCTGGACATGATTGCCGACCGCCTGGGCATGCACAAGGCCACGCTCTACCACTACGTCAACAACAAGGAGAGCATCCTCTACCAGTGCCTGGTCAAGTCCTTCGGCAATCTGGACACCGTCATGAAGAGCATGGAGGATCGGGAGATTGCCGTGCTGGACCGATTGCGGCTGTTTGTCCGCAGCCTGGCCGAGGCCCAGAACAACGACTTCGGGCGTTGTCTCGTGCTGGTGGGCGCCGGCCCGCTGGACAACATGACGGGCGATGACATCCGTCAGTTTCAACGGCGCCTGGACCAGACGGTGCGGGCCCTCATCACCGAGGGCATTGCGTCGGGCGTGATCCGCCCCTGCCACCCGGGCATGGTGTCGGCCCTGCTCTTTGGCGCCCTCAACTGGGTGCCCCGCTGGTACTCCGGCAAAGGCAAATTCACGATCCAGGACGTGGCCGACAACTTCGTCGAGACGCTGGTCAAGGGGATTGGCGCAAACGCCACCTGACGCAGCCGTTCGCCCCGGCGGTCCGGCACCGATCGCGCGTCACCCATGAAAAAAGCCCGGAAGAGACGCCGGGCTTTTTTCATTTGAGCAGGTCAACGGTCCGTCACATGGATCGCGCGATCACGTCCTTGAGCGTCTCGTTCGACCCGCCGTAGATCTTCGCGACCCGTGCGTCCATGTACAGCTGAGCGATCGGATACTCGGTGCAATAACCGTAGCCACCGAACAGCTGCAGGCAGCGGTCGATGATCTCGCACTGCTTGTCCGAGCCCCACCACTTGGCCATCATGGCGTCGTTGGGCTGCAAGGGCTGGCCATCCACCATGTCCTGGACAATGTGGTCGATGAACACGCGGCCGATGCGCGCCTCGGTCAGGCACTCCGCCAGCACGAACTTCGTGTTCTGGAAGTCCCAGAGCGTCTGACCCAGCATCTTGCGGTTCTTGGCATGCTCGACCGTCAGTTCAATGGCCCGCTCGGCACAGGCAATGCCCACGATGCCGATGGACAGGCGCTCACGGGTGAACACATCCATCAGCTGGAAGAAGCCCTTGCCTTCGACCCCACCGATCAGGTTCTCGGCGGGCACCCGCGCATCTTCCAGGAAGATTTCGGACGTGTTGAGGGCGTTCTGGCCGATCTTGTCGATGATCTTGGCCACCTTGAAACCCGGGCACTGGTCCTTTTCCACCATGAACAGCGACAGGCCCTTCGCGCCGGAACCGGCCTCACCCGTGCGGGCCGCCACCAACACGAGGTCGGCCTGGTCACCCAAGGTGCAGAAGATCTTGTTGCCATTGAGGACGTATTCGTCCCCGTCGCGCCGCGCCGTGGTGCGCAGCGCCTTGACGTCGGTGCCGGCATCGGGCTCGGTGATGGCCACCGCGATCATCTTCTTGCCGCGGGCCACGTCGGGCATCCAGCGCAGCAGCTGCTCGTGGGTCGCCGTTCCGTGGAAGAAACCCGGGCTGTTGAGGGCGCCGGGAATGAAGCCAAAGGTGGTGTCACAGATGCGCGCCTGCTCCTCCATCACGACCACCTCGTGCGCGAAGCTGGCGCCCATGCCGCCGTAGGCCTCGGGAATGCTCATGCACAGCAGGCCCAGTTCACCCGCCTTTTCCCAGACCGAACGGTCCACATGGTGCTGACGGCGGAAGCGTTCGGCATGCGGGGCCACCTCATCCTCGAAGAAACGCCGGGCTGTCTGTCGAAGCATGTCCAGCTCCTCGGTCATCCAGGGCGAACGGTAAGTCGTGGTCAAGTTGTCTCTCCGGTTTTCAGGTTGATCTGACTTGCAGCGTGCAAGCGTTGGCCCGATTCTGTGGGCCTTGCGCACTTTTGTCAACCAACCGGTTGGTTGACAAAATGCACAGCCAGATCTACAGTCCCACCAGCCCCGAATGCGATCGGAGCGGTGGCGCCACCACTGCCCGCGCGAACTCGGGAGCCAGCAGAACACCCCCACACACCAGGAGATCACCGATGACAACCGATTTGCTCAACACCACGGACTGGTCCGCCAAAGCACTGGCGGGCGAATGGAAGACACTGTCCGGCGGACAACTGGATGTGATCGAACCCGCCACCGGGCAGGTGCTGGCCCAGGTGGCGCTGGCCAATGCACAGGATGTGCAGGCCAGCGCCCAGATGGCCCGCCAGGCGCAGAAACCGTGG
Source organism: Hydrogenophaga sp. (assembly GCA_018335615.1). Classification (GTDB taxonomy): domain Bacteria; phylum Pseudomonadota; class Gammaproteobacteria; order Burkholderiales; family Burkholderiaceae_C; genus Hydrogenophaga. The sequence goes on from JAGXRS010000005.1 coordinate 2,360, forward strand.
GCAGCGATGCCCTACGTCGAACGGGCCAGGATCTTTCGCAAGGCGGCCGAGCTGCTGGAAGCCCATCGGCAGGCCTTCGCCACCTGGATCGTTCGTGAGACCGGCGGCATACCACCCAAGGCGATGTTCGAGATCGACTCGGTGATCCACCACTGCCACGAAGCAGCGGCCATGCTGACCCAGTCCCGGGGCCTCGTGTTGCCCAGTGTGGAGGGCGTCACCAGTCTGGCGCGTCGCGTACCGCACGGCGTGGTCGGCGTCATCTCGCCGTTCAATTTCCCGTTCCTGCTTTCCAGCCGCGCCGTGCTGCCCGCACTGGCCACGGGCAACGCGGTGATCCTCAAGCCCGACGCCCGCACCCCGGTCAGCGGCGGCGTGATGCTGGCCCTGATGCTGGAGGCCGCGGGCCTTCCCAAGGGGGTTCTGCACATGCTGCCCGGCGCCGCAGAGGCCGGTGAAGCCTTGGTGACCGACCCCAACGTCACCATGATCTCCTTCACCGGCTCCACGGCCGTGGGGCGGCGTGTGGGCGAGCTGGCGGGCAGACACCTCAAGAAGGTGGCACTGGAGCTGGGCGGCAAGAACTCGTTCATCATCCTGGACGATGCCGATCTGGAGATGGCCATCTGTGGCGGATCCTGGGCGTCGTGGCTGCATCAGGGCCAGATCTGCATGAGCGCCGGGCGCCATCTGGTGCACCGCAGCCAGTACGACACCTACGCGGCCCGCATGGCCGAGAAGGCCCAGGCACTGCCGGTGGGCGACCCCCACACCCAGCCGGTGGCACTGGGCCCCATCATCACCGCGGCCCAGGTGCAACGGGTCGATCGCATCGTTCAGGCGTCCATCGGCATGGGAGCGAAGCTCCTGGCTGGCGGCACCCCCAATGGCCCGTTCTACCCCGCGACGGTCCTGTCTGAGGTGACGCCCGACATGCCCGTGTTCCGTGAAGAGATCTTCGGACCGGTGGTGGCCATCACCGCCTTCGACAGCGACAGCCAGGCGGTCACACTGGCCAATGACAGCGAGTACGGCCTCTCCGCCGGCATCCACACCCGGGACATCGGCCGGGGCATGGCCCTGGGCGAGCAACTGAACGTGGGCCTGCTGCACATCAACGACCAGACCGTCAACGATGACGGCACGATGCCCATGGGTGGGCGTGGTGCCTCAGGCAACGGGTCCCGTCATGGTGGACCGGCCAACTGGGACGAGTTCACCCAGTGGCAGTGGACGACCATCCGCAACGCCGCCCCCGCCTACCCCCTCTGATTCCTCTGATCGTCCCGCTGCACGGCGTGAGCGCCTCGCGCGGCGCCGTGCGTCCTTGTACCCCCTACCCTGATCCCACACCATGCCAAAGATTGTCAAAGTCGAATGCACACCGGTTTCCACCCCCCTGAAGAAGCCGGTCATCATGCCCAACACGCGCATCACCTCCATCGACAGCGTGGTCCTCAAGCTCACCTGCGACGACGGCACGGTGGGTTTTTCGGACTCTGGCGACACCTCGTCCTGGTACCGGGGTGAACTGCAGGAATCCATCATGGGGATGATCCAGCAGGTCATCGCCCCTCGCATCCTGCTGGGTGAGGACCCGCGCTGCATCGAGAAGATCGTCGCCAAGATGGACCTTCTCGTGCGCGACAACAACCAGGCCAAAGCGACCGTCGACTTCGCCTTGCACGACCTCAAGGGCAAGCTGCTGGGCGTACCCGTCTACGAACTGCTCGGCGGCCGCACCATGGAGGCCGCCCGTCAAGGATGGGTGCTGTCCGCCGGCAAGCCGGAGGATGTCGCCGCCGAGGCCAAGCGCGCCAAGGACATCGGCTTTGCCCTGTTCAAGATGAAGATCGGCTACGGCACGATCCAGGACGACATCGACATGGTGCACGCCGTGCGCGACACGGTTGGCCCGGATGCCTATCTGACGATCGACGCCAACGGCTTCTGGAGCTACGAGAAAGCCCTGCACATCATCCGCAGGATCGACTCCGCCGGCCTGGACCTGATCGAGCAGCCCCTGGCCCACTGGGACATCGAGGGCATGGCCCGCCTGCGCGCGGCCGTGAAGACGCCGATCTATGCGGACGAGTCGGCACAGGAGCTGCACAACCTCAAGGAGATCATCGACCGCCGGGCGGCTGACGGCCTGTTCCTCAAGCTGCAGAAAGCCGGCGGACTGGTGAAGTCCCAACGCTGGCTGACGATGGCACGTCTGGGCGGCTTGCCGGTGCACTGTGGCTGCATGATTGGTTCAGGCCTGGAGCACAGCCCCTCGGCCCATCTGTGGACGGCCAACGAATGGGCCACCCAAGGACTCAACGAATCCATCGGTCCCTTGATGATTCACGGCACCATGGAGAGCAAGAACATCGCTCCCGGAACCGACATCGCCCTGAACATTCCGCGGTTCGAAGCGGGTATGTGCTATCCCAATGAAGGCCCCGGCTTTGGTATCGAGCTCAACGAGGCCTTCCTCGTGAGCAACAAGACCGCCGGCAAGAACGACTTCGTCGTGGCGCTGTGATGATGCGCGCCGGACCGTTGTCTCACCTGACCGTCGTCGAGTTTGCCGGGCTCGGTCCGGCGCCTTTTGCCGCGATGATGCTGGCGGACCAGGGCGCCCGAGTGATCCGAATCGATCGCCCCGTCAAACCGGGCAAAGCGTCGGGCATGGCCACCCTCACCGCCCGCCAGAGCGACGTGCTGTCGCGAGGCCGTGAATCCGTTGCCCTGGACCTCAAGCGTTCCGAAGGCCTGCAGGCGGCCCTGGCCCTGGTGGCACGCGCCGACCTCCTCATCGAAGGGTTCAGGCCCGGGGTCATGGAGTCCCTGGGACTCGGACCCGAGGTCTGCCTGAAGCTTCGCCCGTCGCTTGTGTACAGGCGCGTGACGGGCTGGGGCCAGACCGGCCCCCTGTCACAAGCGGCCGGACATGACATCAACTATGTGGCGCTGTCTGGCGCGCTGCACGCCAACCGCCGAGCAGATGAGGCGCCCACCGTCGCCCCTGGCCTGATCGGTGACTTTGGTGGCGGCGGCATGCTGCTGGCCTTCGGCGTTCTCGCTGCGCTGGCCCACGCGCAGAACACCGGAGAAGGTCAGGTGGTCGATGCCGCGATCACAGACGGCGCAGCTCTGCTGACGGCCCTCGTGCAGGGATGGCATTCCGCCGGTCTCTGGAGCAATGAAGCGGGCACCAACAACGGTGATGGCGGCGCACATTTCTACAACACATACCGGTGTCTGGACGGCAAGTTCATCTCCATCGGTCCAATGGAGCCCCAGTTCTACGCCCTGCTGCGCGAGAAGTGTGATTTGCATGACCCCGCCTTTGACGCCCAGTGGGACCAGACTCGGTGGCACGCGCTCAAAGCCAAGCTGGCAGATGTGTTTGCGACAAAAACGCGACAGCAGTGGAGCGAGCTCCTCGAAGGTACGGACGTTTGTTTTGCACCGGTACTCGATCTCGAGGAAGCTCCGCACCACCCACACAACGTCGCACGGGGCACCTTTGTGACCATTGATGGCATCACGCAACCGGCACCAGCGCCAAGGTTCAGCAAAACGCCTCCCAACGGCTGCCCCGTGATCCAAGAAGTCGGCAGCAGCACATCGTCGATCCTTGACGAGCTTCAAACACCCGTCACGCCGGCTTCCGAGTGGCGCTGACCCGGGCGGGTGCCCCTGGCGCTGCGCGCGCTCTGCGTGGCCGCCTTCACATCCTCACGCTGCGTCTTGCGCGCTGACCCAGACGCTCAAGAGCGAGCCTTATGATGCGGCACCTTCGATGTTCGGGCCGCGTGCCCCGCTGAACACGCCCGCATCGTCACGCCCTGTGCGGCCCATGGTCTGGATGGCAGCGAACGGCAGGCGGTGCTCAACACTTTTCAAACGCGAACGCGTGGGCGTTCTGCGGTGGGACGGCCCAGGCGTCATCAGCCGAACAGGCCGGTCCCCCGCAGCACCACCGACCCACCACCGCGCGCAGGGGCTGACAGTCCGCGCATCACCCGAACCTCCACCCGGAACAGAGAGCAACGTGACGACACATGCCCCCAACCGCGAGCATCTCCTGCCTGGGCCAGGTCACCGGGACAAACGGGCCTGGTGCTGGCGCCCCGAAGACGGTGAGCTGTCGCCCATGAGCCATGGCGCCGAGGTCTTGTCGCTCAACAGCCCTCGCCGACCCCTGGTCTGGGAACGCGTCGAAGGCCTGCGGGAGCTCGGCGCATGACAGACACACCAATGGTGCTGATGGGCGCGGTCATCTTGGCGGTGATCGTCGTGTTCGCCATTCTGGTCTGGAAAGGCCGCGGTCACCGCTACGAGCCCTGCCCGATCATGACCCGCAACGAACTGGAGTTTTTTCGCCGCCTGGAAATGGCGCATCCCAACGGCTATGTTTTCCCCCAGGTGTCCATGGCCGCCGTGATGCGCCCTGTCTCGGGTGACGAGAAGCGGCGCCTGGCGGCGTTTCGTGCGATCAGCCAAAAACGGCTGGACTTCGCGATCTACTCGCGCAGCATGGAGTTGCTGTGCGTCGTCGAGCTCGACGATCGGACCCACAACCCGCACAAGGATGAGATACGCGACAAGATGCTGGCCACCGCCGGCATCCGGACGATTCGCTGGGACTCGCGCCAGAAACCCGATGTGCACGAAATCAAGCGAGCCATCCTGGCCCGTTGACGCCTCTATCGGTGTGGCAGGTGCCGGCCTGCGACGGGAAGCCCGGGTCTCTGACGATCCGGCACCGCTGGAGGCGGGACACACTCGGCTCGCTCCGGCCCAGGGCTTCAGCCAGCGCCGGCACAGCGAAACAGGCGACCCCGTCGATGACCCCTGGTCACATCGGGCGGGGTACGACACGACAGCCTAGCCCTTGTGCTCGGCGTACACGTAACGCGTCTCGCCGGTTTCGGTGAGCTTGCGCGTGGCCTGGGCATGGGCGTAGATCCACAGGATCTTCATGGGCTCGGTGGCCGACAAATTGCGGAACCGGTGCGAGAGGTTGGCGGGCAGCCAGGTGGTGTCGTGCTGCTTGAGCTGCACCGACGCCTGGCCCTCCATGTCCAGCATCGCGTTGCCTTCCAGCAGCATCACGCTCTCTTCGCAGTTGTGGCTGTGGAAGGGAATGGCCGCACCGGGCCCGAATTCGGTGATGCCGTTGATGAAGCCCGTGGCGCCGATGTGGGGCGTGACCAGCGGAATGGTGCGGGCACCGCCGCCACGGTCGTGGCTGGTCAGCTGATCGGGCTTGAGAACGACGGGCGGGTGGTCGGTGGCGGTGGTCATGTGGGGTCCTTGTGGCAGTTGGATGTCGGCATCAGGCGCGGGCCGGGCCGGTCCAGACGGTCTTGATGTTGGTGAATTCATGCAGCCCCAGGTGGGCCAGTTCGCGGCCATAGCCGGATTGCTTGGTGCCGCCGAAGGGCAGGCGCGGGTCGGAGGCCACCATGCCGTTGATGAAGACGGCGCCGGCCTCCACTTGGCGCGACAAGCGGCGCGCACGGTCCAGGTCTTGGGTCCAGATCGCGGCCCCCAGCCCGAAGGGCGTGTCGTTGGCCACGGCGATGGCCTCTTCGGGCGAGCCCACGCGCAGAATGGCGGCGGCCGGCCCGAAGGTTTCCTCTCGCGCGGCGGTCATCTGCGGCGTCACATGGTCCAGGATGGTCGGCTCATAGAAGGCGCCGGGGCCGTCCACCGCGCGGCCGCCGATCAAGAGGCGGGCTCCCTGCGCCAGCGTGGCCTCGACCTGCGCATGCAACTCGTCGCGCAGCGAACGCCGGGCCATCGAACCCATGGTGTTGCCGGCCTGCAGCGGGTCCCCCGTCACCAACTGGCGGGCGCCTTCAACGAAGGCATCGCGAAAGCGATCGGCCACCGCATGCTCCACGATGAAGCGCTTGGCCGAGATGCAGCTTTGCCCCGTGTTGGAAAAGCGCGCCTTCACCGCCACCGCGGCGGCAGCCGCCACGTCGGCGTCGGCCAGCACCACGAAGGGGTCCGAGCCGCCGAGTTCGAGCACCTGTTTCTTCAAAGCCCGGCCCGCCGCAGCGGCAATGGACCGCCCCACCGGCGTGGAGCCGGTGAAGGTGACGGCCGCGATGCGG
>JAGXRS010000006.1 GCA_018335615.1 Hydrogenophaga sp.
CCAGCGGGTGCGGGCAACCCGGGTCGGGGGCATCGTGCACGCAGGCTTCGTCGTTGTAGTGCAGGTGGGCGTCGAACAGTGGGCCCTGGTAGTCGGCGGCGGCCGCTGCCGGGGCGCACCAGCCCATCACCAGCGCGGCGAGCGCGGCCGCCCAGCCCCCTGTCCTGCGTGCGGCACGGCCCGCCATGGCTCACGCCAGGTGCTGGTCGAAGAAGGCGAGCGTGCGCTGGCGCGCCAGGCGCGCGGCCGCTTCGTCAAAGGAGCCGCGCTGGTCGCAATTGAAGCCATGGTTCGCGGCGTACACCTGCACCTCCACCGTCGGCTGAACACCCTTGAAACGCTCCACCGAGTCGAGCGGAATCCAGTGGTCCTGGTCGCCAAAATGGGCCAGCACCGGCACCTTGGGCGCGCGGATCGATTCGGCCTCGCTGGTCATGCCGCCGCCGTAGTAGGGCACGGCGGCCGACAGGCCGTTCAACTCGCAGGCGGCGCGCCAGGTGAGCAGGCCGCCCCAGCAGTAGCCGACGATGCCGACCTTGCCGGCCTGCGCCGCGTGGTCGATGGCAGCCTGGATGTCCTGCATCACGCCGGGCGGTGGCAGCGCTTCCACGGCGGTCTTGAGCGCAAAGCCGCGGCCCATGTCGGCCTCGGTGTAGCCCAGTTCGACACCCGCCTCCACGCGGTGGAAAGTGGACGGCGCCACCACGAAGTAGCCCTCGGCCGCGTAGCCGTCGGCCACCGAACGGATGTGCGAATTCACCCCGAAAATTTCCTGCAGCACGACCAGGCCGGCCTTGGGCGTGCCGGCCGGCGTGGCCACGTAAGCGGGAAAGCGCGCGCCATTGGCGGCGGTGAGTTCGACAAACTGACCCATGTGACAAGTCTCCTGATGTGTTCAACGGAAAAAAGGGGGAAAGGCTTCAGGCCAGCAAGCGGCGTTCGACGAAATCGAGCCGGTCCTGGCCCCAGAACAGCTCGCCGTCGACCACGTAACTGGGCGCGCCGAACACGCCCGCTTCCAGGGCCAGGCGGGTGTTCTGCACATAGGCGGCCTGCGTGGCGTCGTCGTGCGACTGCTCCAGCCGCTCCGGGTTCAGGCCGCACTCGCCCAGCAGCGCCCGCAGCGCCACGGCGTCGGCAATGTCGCGCTCCTCTGCCCACACCGCGCGGGTCACGGCACCGGTCAGGCGCAGGGCCGCGTCGGTGCCGTCGTGCATGGCCACGGCCGTGATCAGCAGCGCGGCCGGGTCGCCGGGCACCGGGAAGTGCTGCGGGTGCAGGTTCAGGGGCAGGCCCAGCGCCTCGCTGTAACGGCGCAGCTCGTGCAGGCGGTAGGCCTGGCGCTGCGGTGCCCGCTGCGGCAGGGGCAGGCCGCCAGTGAGCGGAAAAATGTGTCCCAGGTCCATCGGACGCACGTTCACCTGAGCGCCGGTTCGGCGCACCAGCTCTTCGAAGCGGGCATGGCCCAGGTAGACCCAGGGGCTCTGGGGGGCAAGGTAGTAGTCGACTGTGTGACGCATGGGTGTCTCCTGGCGCTGTTGTAATGGATTCTGCCGTTGCGCAACGACGGCATGTTGTAAGCGATGCGTCCACTTTATGCGGGAGGCGGGTGATGGACAAGGTGCACAACCAGGTGTTGCTGGTGACAGGCGGCGGGCGCGGCATTGGCGCGGCCACCGCGCGGCTGGCGGCGCAGCAGGGCTGGACGGTGGCAGTGAACTACGCGGCGAATTCGCTGGCGGCCGACGAGGTGGTGCGCAGCATCCGCGCAGCCGGCGGCACGGCCATGGCGGTGCAGGCCGACGTGGCCGATGAAGAACAGGTACTCGCCATGTTCCGGCGCATCGACGCCAAGCTCGGGCCGCTGGGCGGGCTGGTGAACAACGCCGGCGTGGTGGACGTGAGCGCCCGCGTCGACGAAATGAGCATGACGCGCTGGCGTCGCATGTTCGACATCAACGTGCTGGGCTCGATGCTCTGTGCCCGGGAAGCGGTGCGCCGCATGAGCACGCGCCACGGCGGCGCGGGCGGCAGCATCGTCAACCTCTCCAGCGCCGCGTCCCGCCTGGGCTCGCCCGGCCAGTATGTGGACTACGCGGCGGCCAAGGGCGCCATCGACGCCTTCACCATCGGCCTGGCCAAGGAAGTGGCGGCCGAAGGCATCCGCGTGAACGCGGTGCGCCCCGGACTGATCGACACCGAGATCCACGCCTCGGGTGGCCTGCCCGACCGGGTGCGCGACCTGCAGCACCTTGTACCCATGCAGCGCGGCGGCACGGCCGACGAGGTGGCGCAGGCCATCGTCTGGCTGCTCTCGCCCGCCGCCAGTTACACCACCATGAGCCTGCTGGATGTTTCCGGCGGGCGCTGAACAGGAGCCCCACATGACCGCCACCACCCCTGAACAAAGCCCGCACATCACCATCTGGTGGGAAGACCTGGCCGTCGGCCAGGTGCGCGACCTGGGCAGTCTCTCGCCCACGCGCGAAGAGATCATTGCCTTCGCCTCGCAGTTCGATCCGCAGCCCTTCCACCTCAGCGACGAGGCCGGCAAAGCCTCGGTGTTCGGGGGATTGAGCGCCAGCGGCTGGCACACCTGCGCCATGGCCATGCGGCTGATGGTGACGAACTTTTTGCACGAAACCTCCAGCCTGGGCTCGCCCGGCCTGGAGAGCCTGAAGTGGACCAAGCCGGTCTACCCGGGCGACGTGCTGCGCCTGCAGCACACCATCACCGAGAAGCGGTCCATGAGCAAGCGGCCCGACGTGGGCCTGGTGCGCACGATCTGGGAAATGTTCAACCAGCACGGCGACAAGGTGCTGCACATGGAGGGATACGGCATGTTCCGCAAACGGGCGCCCGGTACGCCAGTCGACGCGTGAATGCCCCCTGAATTCCGCGCCCGCGAAGGGCCACCGCGGGAACACCTGGTGTGGCATGGGCGTTGCCATGCCCCACAATCCGCGGCATGGATTTCAAGCCCCTCATCACGCTGCTCGCCATCGTCAACCCGCTGGCGATCGTGCCCTTTTTCATTCATTACACGCAGGGTTTCTCGGCGCGCCAGCGCCGGCGCACGGTGCTGATCTCGTCCTTCAGCGCGTTCGCCGTCATCGCCACCTGCGCCATCATCGGCCTGCAGATCCTGGAGTTCTTCGGCATCTCGCTCGCCAGCTTCCAGGTGGGCGGCGGCATGCTGCTGCTGACCTCGGCCCTGGCCATGCTGAACGCGCAGCCGGCCGAGGCCAAGACCACGCAGGGCGAGGTGGACGACGCCTCGGCCCGCGCGTCCATCGCCGTGGTGCCGCTGACCATTCCGCTGCTCACCGGGCCGGCCACCATGTCCACCGTGGTGATCTACGCCGACCAGGCGCAATCCTTCCTGCAGCACGCCGCGCTGGTGGGTTACGGCGTGGTGATCGCGCTGGCCACGGCCGTGTGCTTCACGCTGGCCCAGCCGATCTCGAAGGCGCTGGGCCAGACCGGCATCAACGTGATGACCCGTCTCATGGGCCTGATCCTCGCGGCCCTGGCGGTGGAGGTGATGGCCACCGGCCTGGTCAAACTGTTCCCGGCGCTGGGCTGAGGCGGCAACGGCCGCAGCCCGAGCGGCCGCGGATCAGCGGGCCTTCTGCGCTTCGGCGCGGAACTCGGCCAGCACGGCGCGCGCGTTCTTGAGGCCACGCGCCTCGGCCGCGGCCACCCAGCGGTCTTCCAGCGCGGCCTGCTTGGCCTTCACCTCGTTCACGAACGCCTCATTGGCCATCTGGCGCTGCACGCCGGTCTGTTTCTGGATCTCGCGCGAGGCGGCGTCGGTGCGGTCCCAGCCGGCGGCGAACAGGCGCGTGGCGGCTTCGCCCGAAACGCGGTCGATCACGGCGCGCTCTTCGGGCTTGAGGCTGTTGTACTTGGCCTGGTTCATCATGAAGACGAAGCTGGTGTTGTAGAGGCCGCCCGGGAAGGTGGTGGCGTACTTGACCATGCCCAGGCGCATGGACTGCAGCGACTCGTCCGGGAAGAAGGTGCCGTCCATCACGCCGGTGGACAGCAGTTCGAACGAGTCGGTGGCCGGCTTCAGGGTGGTGTTCCAGCCCATCAGCTTGGTCAGTTCGTTGATGTTGCCCCCGCCGATGCGGAACTTGAGCTTGGCGGCATCGGCCGCGCTCGTGACCGGCTGCTTCACCGTGAAGATGATGCCGGGGCCATGGGTGAACACGCCCAGCACCTTCACGCCGCGGTGCTCGCCCAGCGGAGCGAAGTACTTGTCGTAAATGCGCTGGTAGGCCAGGCTGGTGGCCATGGACGAGTCGCCCAGGAACGGAAACTCGGCCACCTGCGTGAAGACGAAGCGGCCCGGCGTGTAGCCGTCCACCGTGTAGGACACGTCGGCCAGGCCGTCGCGCACCGCGTCGAACGTACCGGGTGGCGCCGACACGGCCTTGGGCAGCAGGTTGCACTTGACGCTGCCGTTGGTGCCCTTCTCCACCGCCTCGCACCACTGGTTCTGGGCCACGGTGGCGCCGTGCGAGGGCGGCAGCCAGGTGGACACGGACAGCACGGTCTGGGCCTGCGCCAGCGAGGCGCTGGCGAGCAGGGCCGCCGCCGCGACGGCGCGCAGGGTCATGGTGGGGTTCGGGGTCATGGTATGTCTCCTGTTATCGGTGGGTGGATGCGGGAACGGATGCGCTGGCGCAGGCCGCGGCCTGCTCGGCCTTGACCCGGCCTTCCAGCAGGCGGCGGAACTGGATGAGTGCAGCATCCATGGCCAGCGGCAGCATGGGCAGGCCGGGGTTGAGCGCGATGGTGCGGTACTGCGCCGAGATCATGTCGCGGTCTTCGTTGAAGGCCACAAGCAGGCTGTTGAAGATGCTGTCGGTGACGCTGTCGTCGCCCTCGTCGCTGGGGTGCGATTGCTGGAAGAAGTAGTGCGTGCTGTGCTCGGTTTCGGGCGTGAGGGTCTGGCAGCTGTGCAGCCGCACCGATGGGCCGCCGTCGTCGGGTGTCGTGCCGGTGGGCCGCCCGCCGGAGTGCATGAGCAGGGTGCCGGGCAGCAGGAATTCGTAGTCGAACCAGCGGTCCAGGTGGGTGTCGAAATCGCGGAAGCGGCGGTAGAAGGGCGGCGGCGGCACGTTCGGCACATGGCGGCTGACCCGGATGCCGATCTGCGGCCAGTCGGCGGTGGCGCCCGGCACGGGCGCGATGGTCGGGCGCGCCTGGGCAATCTCGGTGGAGCCGCCCAGCGTCTTCTCATGCACGTAGCTCAGGTGCGAGAAATCCAGCAGGTTGTCGCAAATCAGCAGGTAAGGCGTGTCGTAGTGCAGGTAGCCCGGCTTGTGCTTCCATTGCGGGCTCTCGCAGGAGAAGTTGTCGGGCAGCAGGGCGGGGTCGGCCTTTGCCGGGTCGCCCATCCAGATGAAGACCCAGTTGTTCTTCTGCACCACCGGGTAGCTGCGCACGCGCGCCTTGGCCGGCACGATGGGAATGCCCGGCGCTTCCACACAGGCGCCCGCCGGGTCGAATTTCAGGCCGTGGTAGCCGCAGCGCACGCAGTCGCCTTCGCGCCGGCCCTTGGAGAGCGGCGCGTGGCGGTGGCAGCAGCGGTCTTCCAGGGCCACGATGGCGCCCGCCGCGGTGCGGTACACCAGCACCGGCTCGTTGAGCACGGTGCGGGTGAAGAGTTCGCTTGATTTCGCCGGGGGAATCTCATGCCCCCAGGCAATGACGTACCAGCAGTTGCGCAGCCACATGAACCGTCTCCTTGATGACGAGGGTCATGCTAGGTCGGTGGCGGCATCCAGGCGTCCCCCTTGCGGGGGACAGACCGGGTTTTTGCCGCCCGCCGGCTCATCCCGCAGCGGCCAGCCGGGCCAGTGTGAGGCGGTTGCCGTGCAGGCCGGCATCGGCCAGCTTGAGGTAGGCGCGCTTGCGCAGAGTCAGCACGGTGGAGGGGGCGATGTCCAGATCGGCCGCGATGCCGTCGGCGCTCAAGCCGCAGGCGATGCGCGCACAGACCTCGCGCTCGCGCGCCGACAGGCGCGGCACACGCCGCGCGAGCGCCTGGCGCGCGCGCTCGATCTGAGCGGTTCGATCGCTCCCAGGAAACGCGATGCGCAAAGCCGCCTGGTGGGCCTGGCGCAGCAAGGGCGCCACCCCCAGCAGCTGCTCCACCTCGGCAGGCCGGAACAGGCCCTGGCGCTGGTCGCGGTAGAGGTGCAGGCCGTACACGCTGCCGGCTGCGGGGGCGTGCAGCAGGCTCAGGCGCTCGGTGAGCTTTTCGCGCTCGTAGATCTCGTGGCGCCAGCCCGGCACGGGCAACTCGTCGGCGCGGCAATGCATCGCCACCACCTGGGGGCCCGGCGCCTGCCCCACACGATGGGCCAGCCGCGTCACGGCATCGCTGCGGAAGTAACTGCGGCGGTAGATGGCAAAACACTCGGCCACCACGTTGCGCTCGCTGGGCTGGCTGTCGCACCCCTCCACCAGTTCGGGCGCGTCCCGGCCGAAAGCCACCAGCGACAGGTACTGCACCGGCACCACCTGGTTGACGAAGGCCAGCAGGCGAGCAGCCGAGGGCGGACCGCTGGCGATGTCCAGCAAGGCCGACGCGGCCCTGCCCGACAGCTGATGGCCGGCGGGTGGGGCGTCCAGGGTCCAGGTGACGGGCATGGTGGCTGATTGTGGGAGGGCGAACCGCCGCCGCACACCGGGCTAACCCTTGACGCGCTCCCGTCCATCTGGATAGAGGCCCAGCGTCTGCGCCTGCAGGCGGCTCAGGCCCAGCAGCGCGTCGGTGAACGGGGTTTCAACGCCGGTGAGCTGGCCGAGTTCTCGCACGGCGCCCACCAGCGCGTCCAGCTCCACCGGCTTGCGCGCTTCCACGTCTTGCAGCATGGAGGTCTTGAACGCGCCGAGCTTGAGCGTGACGGCGTGGCGGTCTTCGGGCTGCTGCTCGATGGGGATGCCGATGCGCTCGCCGATGGCCTTGGCTTCGAGCATGACGCGGGAGATGAAGCCGCGCACCAGGTCGTCGCCCAGGATGCGGTCGGTCGTGGCGCCGGTGAGGGCGCTCACCGGGTTCACCGTCATGTTGCCCCAGAGCTTGAACCAGATGTCCTTCTGGATCTGCGGTGACACGCTGGCGTTCAGCCCCGTGCGCTGCAGCAGCGCGGCCAGCGCCTCGACCCGCTCACTGCGGCCCCCGGCCGGCTCGCCCAGGATCAGGCCGTCACCGAAATGGTGGCGCACCACACCGGGCGCGTCCACCGAGCAGCTGGCGTGCACCACGCCGCCGAGCACCTGGCCGGCGGGAATGGCGCTTGCCACCACAGCGCCCGGGTCCACCGACTGCAACTGCGTGCCGGCCAGTGCGCCACCGAAGCCGTCGAGGAACCACCAGGGCACGCCGTTCATGGCGGTGAGCACGACCGTGTCGGACCCGATGAGAGGCCCGACCTGGGCCGCCACGCTGGCCAGTGCCGGCGCCTTGACGGCGATGATGACAAGGTCTTGCACGCCCAGCGCCGCGGCGTCGGACGAAGCCGTGACAGGGGCTTGCAGGCGCTGCCCGCCCAGGTGCAGTTGCAGGCCGTCGCGCTGCAGGGCGGCCAGCGTGTCGCCGCGCGCCAGCGCGCTCAGCTGGCAGCCGGCCTGGGCCAGCAGCACGCCGAGCCAGCCGCCGATGGCGCCAGCGCCGACGATGGCCACGCGTTGAAAGGCAGGTTGGATTTGAGGCTGGTCAGACATGGCGGGAATCGACAAGTGAGAGGGTGGAAACGGGGCGTATCGGCTGGGCTGGCGAGGGCTTCGACAGGCTCAGCCCGAACGGTGGGGCGGCTTGGCGGCAACGGCCGCTTATTGCCGGTAACTCGAATCGATGCGGTTGACCTGGCGCACCAGGGCGTCGAACACGTCGCGCCCGGCGCCGTGGTTCGGGTTGAACTGCAGCGCGTCGCGCGTGCACTTTTCGGCGATGGCTTCGGGCACGGGAATGGCCGCGCCGGGCCCGCCCATGCTGAAGGTGGCGAGCTGGATTTCGCAGGCGCGCTGCAGCGTCCAGAGGATGGCGAAGGTCTGCGGCAGGGTCTGGCCCCAGGCCAGCAACCCGTGGTTGCGCAGGATCACCGCCGGCTTCGCGCCGATGCTCTGCAGCACGCGCGGGCCTTCGTCGGCGTGGATGGTGATGCCCTCGAAGTCGTGGTACGCCACCATGCCGTGCAGCTGCGCGCTGTAGAAGTTGGTCTGCTGCAGGCCGTCCTTCAGGCAGGCCACGGCCACGCCGGCGGTGGTGTGCGTGTGCATCACGCAGTGCGCGCCCTCGATACCCGCGTGGAGGGTGGCGTGCACCACGAAGCCGGCCGGGTTGACGCGGTGGGACGAGCCGTCGAGCACCTCGCCCTGCAGGTTGATCTTGACCAGGTTCGAGGCCGTGACCTCGCTGTAGTGCAGGCCGAATGGGTTGATCAGGAAGGTGGCCCCCACGCTCCCCGCTGCGCGTGGTTCGCTGCCCCCCGAGGGTGCTGCCCCGCCTTGGGACGGCCCGGCGGTGGGGCGCTTGTCACCCCCACTCACGCTCTCCGGCAGCCGCAGCGTGATGTGGTTGTAGATCATTTCGGTCCAGCCCAGGTGGGCGAAGACGCGGTAGCAGGCGGCCAGCTCCAGGCGGGCGGCCCATTCGTCGGGGTGCATGCCGGCGGGTGCGGGTGGTGTGGACAGCGTGGTCATGAATCAAGGCCTTTCAGTAGGTGTTCTTCACTGCGGCATCGGGCGCGGTCTTGAAGCGCGCCAGCAGGTCGCTGGCTGCCGCCGAGAGCAGCATCGTGTCCACGCCCACCGCCACGAAGGTGGCGCCGGCTTCCAGCCACTGCCGGGCCTGTGGCTCGGCGGTGGCCAGGATGCCCGCAGCCTTGCCGGCGGCGCGGATGCGCGCAATGCCCTGCCGGATGGCGGCCTGCACGTCCGGGTGACCCGGGTTGCCGGGGTGGCCCATGGAGGCCGACAGATCGGCCGGGCCG
>JAGXRS010000007.1 GCA_018335615.1 Hydrogenophaga sp.
CGGGCAGGCCCTGATCGACAGCGGGCAGGCGTCGGCCTGTGCCTACGAGAACCGGGGTGGCGCGGCGGGCACCATCGGCCTGGCCCAGTTCGCCACCGGCTACCGCGACGACCCGCACGCGCTCATGGTGATGGGCTCGGTGATGCTGGGTGGCATCATCACCGGCCGGCCCCCGGTGGGGCTGGACCAGGTCCGCCCCATCGCGCGGCTGACGAACGAGTACAACGTGTTCGTGCTGCCGCCGGACTCGCCACACGGCTCCATGCAGGACGTGCTGCGCCAGTTCCGCAACGACCCGCGCAGCGTGAAGTGGGGCGGCGGCTCGCGCGGCTCCACCGAGCACATCGCCATCCACATGCTGGCGCGCGCCATGGGCGTGCCACCGGCTCGCATCAACTACGTGCCGTTCCGCGGCGGGGGCGAGGCCGCTGCCGCGGTGATGGCCGGCTACGTGGCGGTGGGGGGCAGCGGCTTCAGCGAGTTCCTGCCGCACATCTCCACGGGCAAGATGCGCGCCGTGGCGGTGACCGCGCCAAGCCGACTGGCCGGCACCGACGCCCCTACCCTGCGCGAGCTGGGGGCCGACGTGGTCATTGGCAACTGGCGCGGCCTGTGCGCCCCGGCTGGCCTATCGGCCGATGAGCTGTCTGCGCTGGAGAGCAGCGTGACACGCGCCATGCAGTCGGGCGCCTGGCAGCGCACGGTGCGCCTGCACCAGTGGCTGCCCGACCCGCTGGTGGGGGAGCCGTTTGCGCGCTTCGTCACGCGGGAGTTCGAGACCATGCGCGCGGTGCTGAGCAAGGCGGGCATGGCCTAAGTGTCTGCACCGCCTGCTCTGGCAGACCGCCGACTGCCGGCCGCTGGCGTCAGGCAGACACTCGCTCCGGTGCCGGTGCCGGGCGCAACACCACCTCGGCCTGCACGCCCGCCGGCCAGTCATCCTCTTGCGCCACGTTGACCACCCGGATCTCGCCGCCGAGGGCCTCGACAATGCCGCGGCAGATCGCCAGGCCCAGGCCGGCGCCCTGCTGCCCGCCCATGGCAGCGAAGGGCTCGAAGAGCCGCTGCAGCAGATCGGGCGCCAGTTGCGAACCGGCATTGCGCACGGTCAGCCGTGCCGCGCCATCGGGCCGCTGGTCCACCACCACCGACAGGCGCGCGCCCGCCGGCGTGTGCTTGATGGCGTTGTGCAGCAGGTTGCGCGTGAGTTCGTTGAGCATCCAGTCGTGGGCCAACACGGTCACCTCGGCGGTTTCGATGTCGAAGTCGATGCCGCGCTCGGCCATCAATGGCGCCAGGTCCAGCGCTACCTCGCGCACGCACTGGTCCAGCCGGCTTTCGACGGCCTGGGCCTGTTCGCGCAGCTGCTCCACCTTGGCCAGCGCCAGCATCTGGTTGGCCATGCGCGTGGCGCGGTCCACCGTGTGCTCGATCTCGTGCAGCGCTGGCACGGCGGGCTGGTCGCCCCGCAGGGCCGACTGCACCTGCACCTTGAGCACCGCCAGCGGCGTGCGCAGCTGGTGCGAGGTGTCGCGCACAAAGCGCCGCTGGTGCTCCAGCAGCTGCACCAGCCGCTCCATGAGTTGGTTGGTGGCGTTGATCAGCGGCCACAACTCGCGCGGCACGCCCGCGGTGTCGATGCGGGTGAGATCGTTGGCGGGACGGTTCTGCACCTGCTCCGACAGCGCGCGCACCGGCCGGGTGGCGGTCTGCACCACCACCACCACCACGAGGCCGATGACCAGCACCAGCAGGCCCTGGCGCCAGAGCGTGTCGATCAGGATCTCGCGCGCCAGCGACTCGCGCAGCTCCAGCGTCTCGGCCACCTGAATGAGCGCGATCCCCCGGCCCTGTGTGCTGGCCACGGGCTGCACCAGCGCGGCCACGCGAACCGGCACACCGCGGTAGTGGTCGTTGTAGAAGTCCACCAGCGCGGCATAGGTGGGCCGCAGCGGCACCTTGCCGGTCCAGGGTGGCAGGTCTTCATAGCCCGACACCATGGCGCCGTCGAGCGTGGAAATCTTGAACACCATGCGGCTCTGGTTGTCGGCCTCGAAGGCTTCCAGGGCGGCGTAGGGCACGCGGGCGGTGAAGCGCGCCTGGGCGTCGAGCCCGCGCACATCAAGCTGCTCGCTGATGGTCTTGGCCGAGGCCAGCAGGGTGCGGTCGTAGGCGGTGTTGGCGGCCGTCAGGGCTTCGCGGTACAGGCTGATGGTGTTGATAGCCACCAGCACCAGCACCGGCAGCAGGATGCCCAGCAAAAGCTGGCGCCGCAGTGAATAGCCGCCCCAAGGTTTCATGCGCCGGCCTTGAGCAGGTAGCCCAGGCCACGCAAGGTCACGAGCGCCACGCCCGTGTCGGCCAGGCGTTTGCGCAGCCGGTAGGCCACCACCTCGATGGCCTCGTACTGCACGTCCTGCGCCCCCGGAAACACCAGTTCAAACAGCCGCTCCTTGGCCACCGCCCGGCCCGGGCGGGCCAGCAGGGCCTGCAGCAGGGCGAGTTCGCGGGGCGCCAGGTCCAGCACCTCGGCGCCGCAATACACCGCGCCGCTGTCGGCGTCCAGTCGCAGCGGGCCCACGGACAGAGAAGGCGCCGGGCTGCTTGGGGTGCCCTGGGTGCGCCGGCACAGGGCGCGAAGCCGCGCTTCGAGCTCGTCCAGATCGAAGGGCTTGGCCAGGTAGTCGTCGGCCCCCGTGTTCAGGCCGATCACGCGGTCGCCCACCGTGCCCCGCGCGGTGAGGATGAGCACGGGCGTGGACCAGCCGCGCTGGCGGGCGGTGGTGAGCAGGTTGAGCCCGTCGATGTGCGGCAGCGTCAGGTCCAGCGCCACCACGTCGGGCACCACCTCGTCCCAGCACTTGAGTGCCAGCGCGCCGTCGGTGCAGCTGCTGACGGCCCAGCCGCGCCGGCTCAGGGTGCGGGTCAGCGTGGCCTGCAGGGAGGGGTCGTCTTCGATCAGCAGCAGCTTCATGGGTGCGGTCAGGGAAAACCCTCAAGCCTGGACAGGCGATTGACAGTTTGGTTGTCGACCATACGGCCTGCGCATGGGTCACATGCCATTAGATGGCCGGGAACTGGCATTTTGCTGTCATTCCCCGGTTTTGCCGCAACGATCCGCCGCCACGGCGGCTTACCCCACGGAGACGACAAATGACCGCTTTCACTTCCCTGGCCCGCTGGGCCGCACCCTTGTCCATCGGCCTGGCGGCCGTGTCCCTGCCGGCCGCTGCCTTCCAGCCCGGCAACACCGAGTGCATCGCCCCGGCCGGCGCGGGCGGCGGCTGGGACATGACCTGCCGCATGGTGGGCAAGGCCCTGCAGGACCAGAAACTCATCCCCGGCACCATGCAGGTGCTGAACAAGGCCGGCGGCGGTGGCGGCGCAGCGTTTGCCGAAGTGGTCAACAAGCGCAACACCGAAAACAACCTGATCATCGCCGCCTCGTCGTCCACCTCCACCCGCCTGGCGCAGGGCGCCTACCCGGGCAACAACATGGACCAGGTGCGCTGGGTGGCCTCGGTGGGTGCCGACTACGGCATGATCGCCGTGGCCGCCGACTCGCCTTTCAACACCCTGCCCGAGCTGCTGGCCAAGGTCAAGGCCGACCCCTCGTCCATCGCCTTCGCCGGCGGCTCGGCCGTGGGCGGCTGGGACCACATCAAGGTGCTGAGCGCCGCCCGCAAGGCTGGCATCAGCAACGTGCGCAGTGTGAAGTACGTCGCCTTCGACGGCGGCGGCGAGGCCGTGACGCAGCTGCTGGCCGGCAAGATCCAGGCCTTCACGGGCGACATCTCGGAAGCCAAGGGCTTCGTGGACGCCGGCAAGATCAAGGTGCTGGCCGTGCTGGCGCCCGAGCGCCTGAGCGGCGAGTTCGCCAAGTTCCCCACCGCGCGTGAGCAGGGCCTGGACGCTGTCGGCGCCAACTGGCGTGGCTTCTACGCCCCGGGCAAGATGAGCAACGAGGCCTACCAGTACTGGGTCAAGAGCATCGGCACCGTGTACGACTCCAAGGAATGGAAAGAGACCATGGCCCGCCAGGGCATGGCCCCGCTGAACCTGCGTGGTGATGCGTTCCAGAAGTTCGTGAAGGAGTCCGTGGACGAGATCCAGGCTCTGTCGAAAGAGATCGGCATCATCAAGTGATGCCCTGAGGTCAGGCCTCCCCCGTGACTGCCACGGGTGGCCTGGCCTTTTCCCCAGGCCGGCGCGCCCGGCCTTCTCCCCCTCCTGCACCTTCCCATTGCGTTCCAGCAAGGCACAGCCATGAGCGACCGAATTTTTGGCGGCATCGTCCTGACGATGTCCTTCCTGATGATGTGGGCCACCACCCTCATCGAAGAGAGCTTCATCCAGGACCCGCTGGGTCCGAAAGCGTTTCCGCTGGTGATCGCGGGCGTGATGGCGCTCTCGGCGGTGGTGATGCTCTTCAAACCCGACACCGAACCCGAGTGGCCCGGTCTGTACAAGCTGGTCGAGCTGCTGGCCACGGTGGGCGTCTTCATCGCCTACGCCCAGCTGCTGCCCATTGCGGGCTTTGTGGTGGCCACGATTTTCGCCACCGCCTTCCTCTGCTGGCGCCTGGGCGGCACGCCGCGCCAGGCCATCGTCGGCGGCGGGTCCATCGCCGTGGGCATCTACCTGCTCTTCCACTTCGTGCTCGGCCTGAACCTGGCCAAAGGCCCCTGGGGCTTCTGAACCCCTTGATTGGACATTGACATGGAAAGTCTTCAACACCTGGCCAATGGCTTTGCCATTGCCCTGACCTGGCAGAACCTGCTGCTCGCCCTCGTCGGCTGCTTCCTGGGCACCATGATCGGCGCGCTGCCGGGCCTGGGCCCGTCCAACGGCGTGGCCATCCTCATTCCTGTGGTGTTCAGCATGGGCCTGGGCGCCACGCCCGCGCTGATCCTGCTCACCAGCGTCTACTACGGCGCCATGTACGGGGGGCGCATCTCGTCCATCCTGCTCAACATACCAGGTGATGAGCCGGCGCTCATGACCACGCTGGACGGCTATCCCATGGCGCGGCAGGGGAAGGCGGGCGAGGCGCTGGCGATCTCGGGTGTGGCCTCCTTCGTGGGCGCCTTCTTCGCCACCTGGGGCCTGGTGTTCCTGGCTCCCCAGCTGGTGGGTGTGGCCCTGCTGTTCGGCCCGGCCGAATACTTCGCCATGTTCACGCTGGCCTTTGCCACGCTGGGCGGCGTGACCAGCTCGAACCAGGCCAAGGCCGCCTTCGCAGCCGCGATCGGCCTGGCGCTGGCCTTCGTCGGCGTGGACGGCCAGACCGGCGTGCCGCGCTTCACGGGCGGCAATGTGCACTTCTACGACGGCATCGACTTCCTGATCGCCATCGTCGGCATGTTCGCCCTCTCCGAGGTGCTGGTGTTCATCGAAGAACGCGGCAAGGCCAACAGCCACACCACAACCCCGGTGACCGAACTCGGCCGTGTGGTCCCCCCGCTGTCCATGATCCGGGAAACCAGCGGCTCCATGGGCCGCGGCACCGTGCTCGGCTTCATCGCCGGCATTCTGCCCGGGGCTGGCGCCTCGCTTGGTTCCTTCCTGGCCTACACGCTGGAGAAGAAGTGGGTGGGCAAGAACGGCCGATTCGGCAAGGGTGACCCGCGCGGCGTGGCCGCTCCTGAAGCCGGCAACAACGCCGCCGCCGGCGGCGCCATGGTGCCCATGCTGGCCCTGGGCGTTCCCGGCTCGGGCACCACCGCCGTGCTCCTGGCCATGCTGCTGTCGCTGGACATCACGCCCGGCCCGCTGCTGTTCACCAACAACCCCGACGTGGTGTGGGGCCTGATCGCCGCGCTGTTCATCGGCAACGTGATGCTGCTGCTGCTGAACATCCCCATGGTGGGCCTGTTCACCCGCGTGCTGCGCGTGCCCTCTTACTACCTCATGCCCGGCGTGGCCATGGTCTCGTTCATCGGCATCTACGCGCTGACCAACTCCACCTTCGACCTGATGCTGCTGATCGGCTTTGGCGTGCTGGGCTGGGTGTTCCGCAAGCTCAGCATTCCCATGGTGCCCGTGATCCTGGGCGTGCTGCTGGGCGAGCTGATGGAGAAGAACCTGCGCCGCGCCCTGACCATTTCCGACGGCGACCTGTCCATCCTCTACGGCTCGCCGCTGGCGGTGGGCTTCCTAACGGTGGCCGTCATCGGCTTCGTGGCCCCACT
>JAGXRS010000008.1 GCA_018335615.1 Hydrogenophaga sp.
GTGGCGGCGGCCAGCTTGGTGATGCTGATCGAGCTGGTGTTGGTGGCCACGATCACCTCGGGTGCCAGCAGGCCGTCGAGCTGCTGCAGGATCTTGACCTTCAGCGCTTCGTTTTCGGTGGCCGCTTCAATCACCAGCTGCGCGCCCTTGAGGTCTTCGTAATTCGTCGAGCCCTGGATGAGGGCCAGTGCCGCGTCTTTCTGGGCGGCCGTCATCTTCTCCTTCTTGATCAGCCGGTCCAGGCTGCCGGCCACGGTGGCCAGGCCTTTGTCCACCGCCGCCTGGGCGATGTCGACCAGCACCACGCGGATGCCGCTGGTGGCGCAGGCCTGCGCGATGCCGTTGCCCATGGTGCCGGAGCCGATGATGCCGACGGTCTGGATGCTGCTCATGAAGGGGTTTCTCCTGAAAGACAAAGGGAATGCGGATGGGGGCTGAGCGCGGGACTGAGTGGATTTTCTTACCCGCTGGCGCAGCCCCTGTGCTAACTTGCCGCGACAGATTGTCGCGCACCGCGGAGGAGGCCCGCGACGCAGACCCGACACCGGAGACCCTATGTTCGACTTCATCATCGTGGGCGGCGGCTCGGCCGGCTGTGTGCTGGCGGCGCGCCTGTCCGAAGACCCGGCCGTGCGCGTGGCCCTGCTCGAGGCAGGCCCGCCCGACACCAGCGTGTTGATCCACTGCCCGGCGGGCCTGGCGCTGATGGCGAAGAACGGGCAGGCCAACTGGCGTCTGGCCACGGTGCCGCAGCCCGGCTTGAACGGCCGCCGGGGCTACCAGCCGCGTGGCAAGGTGCTGGGTGGCTCCAGTTCCATCAACGCCATGATCTACACCCGCGGCCACCGACGCGACTACGACGACTGGGCGGCCCAGGGCAACCCCGGCTGGACCTTCGACGAGGTGCTGCCGTACTTCAAGCGCGCCGAGCACAACGAGCGCGGCGCCGACGCCTGGCACGGCAGTGGCGGCCCGCTCAACGTGATGGACCTGCGCAGCCCCAACCCCTTCCTGCCCTCGTTCATCGAGGCCGGGCAGCAGGCCGGCCATCCTGCCAACCCCGATTTCAACGGACCCGAGCAGGAAGGCGTCGGCGCCTACCAGGTGACGCACCGCAACGGCGAGCGCTGCAGCGTGGCCAAGGCCTATCTCACGCCGCACCTGGGCCGGCCCAACCTGCGCGTCATCACCGGCGCGCTCACCACGCGCGTGCTCACCGAGTCCCTGGACGGCGCATTGCGCGCCGTGGGCGTGGAATACCGGCCCGACGGCGGGCGCGGCAGCCTGCAGACGCTGCGCCTGAACCCGGGCGGCGAGGTGGTGCTCAGCGCGGGCGCCTACGGCTCACCCCAGCTGCTGATGCTCTCGGGCATCGGGCCGGCAGAGCATCTGCGCGAACACGGCATTGGCGTGGTGCACGACCTGCCCGGGGTGGGCGGCCACCTGCACGACCATGTGGACGTGGTGATCGTCGTCAACGCGCCCAAGGCCATCGAGACCTTTGGCCTGTCGCCGCGCGGCCTCTGGGCGATGACGCGCGGCGTGGGCGAGTGGCGTCGCCAGCGCAGCGGCGTGCTGACCACCAACTTTGCCGAGGCCGGGGGCTTCATCAAAAGCCATCCCGACGAGCCCGTGCCGGATCTGCAGCTGCACTTCGTGGTGGGCAAGCTGGTGAATCATGGTCGCACGACCGTTCTGGGCCACGGCTATTCCTGCCATGTGTGTCTGTTGCGGCCCAAGAGCCGGGGCACGCTGCGCCTGGCCAGCGCCGACCCGCAGGTGGCGCCGCTGATCGACCCCGCCTTTTTGAGTGATCCCGACGATGTGGCCCGGCTGGTGCAGGGTTTCAAGCAGATGCGTGCCCTGCTGCAGCAGCCGGCGCTGGCACGTCATGGCGGACGCGAATCGGCCCTGTCGGCCCAGGCGCAGAGCGATGCACAGATCGAGCAGTTCGTGCGCAACCACGCCGACACCATCTACCACCCCGTCGGCACCTGCCACATGGGCTCCGACGCCATGGCCGTGGTGGACGCCCGGCTGCGCGTCCACGGCGTGAGCGGGCTGCGCGTGGTGGATGCGTCGGTCATGCCCGGCATCGTGGGCGGCAACACCAACGCGCCAGTCGTCATGATCGCGGAGAAGGCGGTGGACATGATGCAGGCCGACCGGCTCCCCCGCAGCACGGGGTTCCAGCCGTTGGAAACAACGTGATTCGAACACGCCAGCCGACGGAGTCGACCGTGCGAGCCCGTGATGGGTGTCGCGCGGCGCCCGTTCCCGAGCACAGTCACACGCGTGGATGGGAGGGGTGGGCGGCTTGATTGAATCGCTGGGTTCTGGCGGACCTGCACGCGCCGCCTTGATGGCTCACACCCGGTGTGCCACCGTGGTCATCACCTTGGCCGCCGCGCGCATCAGCCCCTGCACCGGGCGCGGCAGTTCCACTCCGCCGGCGTGCTGCGCCTCCCGCGCGTGGCGGGCTTCGTCGTCCTTCATCTGCGCCACGATGGCGCGCGATGCGTGGTCGTTGCGTGGCAGACGGTCCATGTGGCTCGCCAGATGGGCTTCCACCTGCCGCTCCGTCTCCACCACAAAACCCAGGCTCACGCCCTGGCCCATGCGGCCCGCCAGCAGCCCCAGGCCAAACGCACCGGCGTACCAGAGCGGGTTCAGCAGCGAAGGCCGGGCGCCCAGTTCGTCCAGCCGTGTCTGCGTCCAGGCCAGGTGATCGGTTTCTTCCCGTCCGGCGGACTCCAGTTGCTGCGCCAGCGCCTCATTGGGCTGGCGGCGCGGCCCGGTTCCGGAGCGCGCGGCCAGCGCCTGCGCCGTGTACAGCGCCTGCGCGCACACCTCGCCCACATGGTTCACCCGCATCAGCGCGCCTGAGAGGGCGCGGTCGGCATCGCTCAGTGCCTCGCCCGTGGTCTCTGGCACCGTGTTGCAGGTGCGTGTGGCGCGTGGCCGCACGAAAAGCGTGCGCAGGGCGGAATCGGCGGCGGTCAGGATGGCATCGGTTTGCATGGGGGCCTTCTTCAACAGTGCGGACAGCCAAGGGGACTCGGCAACGCATGGCGTTCACCGGAAACTTGAGGCGCTATCGTGCCATGAGTGACCGGCGGCGCAATCACCGTACCCGGTGGAGCCCACGCTTCGGGTTGGGGCGTCTCCCCAGTTTTGTGGCGGCTGAGCAACAAAAAACCAGGGTTTACCCACGGTTGAGCCCTGCTTTCATGGCCTTGCGCTTCCGCATCTGGTGCAATGGCGTCAGCTTCCTGAACGGAGGTTGGCGCGGGCAGACAACACCTGACGCTTCCATCAAACCCTTGGAGAACACTTCAATGAAAAAGACCCTGATTGCTCTGGCCGCTGTGGCCGCCACCGGCGCCGCCTTCGCACAATCTTCTGTGACCCTGTACGGCGTGGCCGACCTGTCCCTGGCCAAGGCCACCGGCTCCTCGGCACAACTGTCGGGCAACGGCACCATGAACAACGGCTCCAGCCGTCTGGGCGTACGCGGTGTTGAAGACCTGGGCGGTGGCTTGAAGGCTGCGTTCAACTTCGAGCAAGCCATCAACGCTGAGACCGGCGCCACTGACGTGGCCGTGACGCGTGATCCCGTCACCGGTGCCGTAACCAACGTCACCAATACCACCTTCCAGCGCGCTGCCAACATTTCCCTGATGGGCGGTTTCGGTACCGTCAAGCTCGGCCGCACCCTGACCCCGTCGTTCCATGGCGTGGCTGCTTGGGAATTGACCGGCACGGCCAACTACTCGGTGGTGGCAAGCCAGTTCTCT
This sequence comes from Hydrogenophaga sp., assembly GCA_018335615.1. Taxonomy (GTDB): domain Bacteria; phylum Pseudomonadota; class Gammaproteobacteria; order Burkholderiales; family Burkholderiaceae_C; genus Hydrogenophaga. The sequence goes on from JAGXRS010000008.1 coordinate 3,798, forward strand.
TTCGCAGGCGCAGGTGCGCGTAACAACAGCGAAATCAGCTACACCACCCCCAGCATGGGTGGCCTGACAGCAACCCTGGGCACCGTGCTCAAGGCTGACAATGCAGGCAACGCCAAATACGACCTGAACGTCATCTACCGTACTGGTCCCGTGGCCGCCGCCTTGTCTTACAACAAAGTGGACAACGCTGTTCGCAACGTCGCGCTGGGCGCAGCTTACAACTTTGGTGCGTTCAAGGTTGCTGGTAGCTTCCAGGACCCAGCAGGGAATGGCAAGGGCTTCACTGTCGGTGGCTCCACCAACGTCGGTCCCGTTGCTCTGACGCTCGACATCGCGCGCGATACCCACTTTAAAGACACGAACGTGCTCGTCGAGGGTAAGTACGCTCTGAGCAAGCGCACCACTGCGTACGCTGCGCTTCTGCGTGATGGCAAGGGCAAAACCGCCACCAGCGCCAATAACTTCGGCCTGGGCGTTCGCCACAACTTCTGATTTTCCGCTGGCTTGACCAGCGTTTGAATCGGCAGATAAGCCCCGCTGCGCGACAAGCGCAGCGGGGCTTTTTCGTGGAAGCCACCCAACAGCGCTCGCCTCCCAGAGGCGCGGCAGGTACAGGCTGAGGTGCTGCGCGCCTGTTCCTTGTGTCTCGTGAATGCGACAACTCGCCGCCAGCAGTGATAGGTTTTAAGGGGAAACCCTTGGTTTTTGGAGCGCCCACGTTAGGATTTGTGATGTGACTCGCTTTCACATCTGGCTTCGATGTACGGGGCTGGAATTTTCAAAAAGGAAATCCTCATGAAAAAATCTCTGATTGCTCTCGCCGTTCTGGCCACCTCCGGCGCCGCCATGGCGCAGTCCAGCGTCACCCTGTACGGCGTGGCAGACCTCTGGGTTGGCAAGGTCAAGGGTTCGTCGGTTCAGATGGTTGACGGTGGCGTTGCACAGAGCCGCATCGGCTTCAAGGGTACCGAAGACCTGGGCGGCGGTCTGACGGCCAGCTTCAATTTCGAGCAGGGTCTGAACCTGGAAAATGGCGCAACCGATCCCCGCACCTTCGGTCGCCAAGCCAACCTGGGCGTGAGCGGTGCTTTCGGTTCCGTCAAGCTCGGCCGCAGCACCACGGCGCTGGACGACGTGTTTGGCGCGTTCAACAGCGGTTTTGACTCTGCCCTGTCGGCCAACGCCGTGTGGCAGAACATTGACTACACCGACCGCGCCGACTCGCAGCTGTACTACGCAACCCCCGAGTTCGCTGGTTTCTCTGCAGCTGCCAGCACCCAGCTGAATGGTGATCGCGCCGCTGGTGCAGGCCGTGAGTCCAGCTTCCACGTGAAGTACGCCAACGGTCCCATCGGCGCTGCTGTGGGTTATGAAGACGACGCAGCTGGCCAGAAGGGTACCCTCGTGGCGGCTTCCTACGACCTCGGCATGGCCAAGTTGCTCGGCAGCGTTTACACCACCAAGCCCGATGCAGGTGCTCGCACGAATTCGTACCAGATTGGTGCCGATGTGCCCCTGACCAGCGCCCTGACGCTGTCGGTGGGTTACGCCAACTCCAAAGTCAAAGGTGCTGAGACCGACAGCGCGTTCGGTGTTGCAGCCGCTTATGGCCTGTCCAAGCGCACCATTGTTTACGCTGGTTTCCGCGCAGAAAAGCGCAAGTCCGCACTGGCTGACGCTGACGTGTTTGCCGTGGGCGTGAACCACAGCTTTTAATGTCTAGCGGTCGAAAGACCGCTTTGCGCATTGCAAAATGGCCCGCCGGGATTCCGGCGGGCCATTTTTTGTTTGATTTCCGGGGGATCGGCTGTCGAACGTTACTGTTTGACCGCCGCGGTGGTGGGTTTAGCGGCCGCCTTCTTCTCGGCAGGAGCGGCAGACGTGCCATAAGCGGCTCCGTTGACCACAAGCCCCTCGGCTGACAGCTTTGCCGCCCGCTTGCCCCCAATGCCCGACACACGCTGAATCAGGTCATCCCAGTCCTTGAACTTGGCAGCCTTGCGCTGCTCGACAATCTTGGCCGAGGTGCCGGGGCCGATGCCCTTGATGCTGTCAAGGTCGGCGACGGAAGCGTCGTTCACGTCGACGGCGGCAAAGGCGGCAGCGGTGAACAGGGCGAGCAGGGCGGTGGTCATTCTCTTGAGCATGGGATTTCCTTTCCGATGGGGATGGGTGTGACAGCTTGCCGGTATGGCCGGGGGTGCGGGCGACGAAGCAGACGCGTTGCACCCCGTTGCCAATCTATGCTGAAAGTTCTCGGCTGAAAATGTTAAAATTGCCACAAAAGCGCTCAGAATGGGGTTTAGGTACTATTTCCCTGGTGTACACAACCAAGCGAGCGCGGGGGCGCTGTTGGGCTGACACGACAGGGCGCTGGTTTCGCGCGACGCTGCCCTGGCGTTGGGCATCCGGATTGGCGGCCCTTGTGCTGCTGATGGGCTGTGCGTCTGTGGGGGGCAATCCACCTGATGCCCCGGAGGCTGGGTCTGACGAGCAACGGGCGGTCGGCCCCATCCGCCCCGCGGTGTCCCTGGCGCCTGCGTTGCGCCAGACCGTGCACCACTTGCTGCAGACGCCACCCGGTGGGTCGGGGTGGGCAACCTGGCCGTTGCCGGGTAAAGCATTTGCCGCGTTTGAACCGGCGGTGACACAGGGGCAGCGCGCCATCACGGTGAAGGCCAACCGGTCGGTGAGCATTCTTCGCCAACGCTACGCTCCCGGTCTGGACGGGGCGGGGCACTTGGTGTTTTCGTGGCGCATTGATGCGCTGGCGGAGGGCGCCGACCTGGCCACCTCGGAAGGTGATGATTCGCCGGTGCGCATCGTGCTGGCCTTCGACGGCGACCGTTCCCGGCTCAGCCCGCGCATGCACCGGCTCAGTGAAATGAGCCGCTTGCTCACCGGGGAGGATCTGCCGTATGCGACCTTGGCCTATGTCTGGAGCAACACCGACGCGCCAGGTGAGGTGGTGGTGAACCGGCGCAGTGACCGCATCCGCAAGATTGTGGTGGAGTCCGGGCCCGCGCATGTCGGGCGGTGGATGACGTATGAGCGCGACGTCGAGGCGGATTTCCGAGCTGCCTTCGGAGAAGCGCCCGGGCCATTGATCGCCGTGGGTTTGATGACCGACACGGACAACACGCAAAGCCGTCTGCAGGCGTGGTACGGACCACTCCATCTGCAGCGGCGGGCATCGGCCGTTGAGCCCGGCGGCGGTTCAGTCCCGGCAGCGAACGTGCATCACCCGCGCTAACGTGCCATGAATCCCATTCAAGCAAGTGGGTCGGGTGTGGTTTTTTTGCGTTGCGTGTCCCCTTCAGGACGAGGATAGGGGTTTGCACCGTCCTGGGGCAGGAACGGATGTTGCATAGTCATGCATCTCCAAATCATTGAGGCGTCAAGCAATGAAATTCCATCTCGCAGCCCTTTGTGCAGCCCTGGCCCTGGGTACCGTTGGCGTGAATGCCAAAACCTTCAAATGGACCAGCTCCAGCGACATTCCCACCTGGGACATCCACTCGCAGAACAATGCCCTGTCCAACGGGGTGCACGCCGCGGTGTACGAGTCGCTGGTGTACTACAACAGCCGCACGTTCAAACCCGAGCCGGTGCTGGCCACGGCCTGGAAGCAGGTGACGCCCATCCAGCTGCGCCTGACCCTGCGCACCGGTGTGAAATTCCACGACGGCTCGGCCTTCACGGCCGACGACGCCGTGTTTTCCATCGAACGTGCGATGTCCAAAACCTCGAACTTCGCGGTCTACACCCAAGGCATCGACCGCGTGGTGAAGGTGGATGCCAACACCATCGACATCTTCACCAAAGACCCCAATCCGGTGCTGCTGAACCAGCTCACCGAGCTGCGCATGATGAGCAAGGCCTGGGCGGAAAAGAACAACTCGGTGGCGCCCAAAGACATTCGCACCAAAGACGAGAATTTTGCGCACCGCAACGCCAACGGCACCGGCCCCTTCATGTTGAAAGAGTGGCAGCCCGACCAGCGCCTGGTGCTCACGCGCAACGCCGGCTGGTGGGGCAAGATGGACGGTAACGTGACCGAGGTGGTGTACACCCCGGTGCGGGCGGTGGCCACCCGCATGGCGGCCCTGCTGTCGGGCGAGGTGGACTTTGTGCTCGACCCCAGCCCGCAGGACTTGCCCCGCGTGCGCTCGGACAGCAGCCTGAAGGTGGTGGACGGCATTGAAAACCGCACCATTTTCTTCGGCATGGACCAGCACCGCGACGAGCTGCCCGGCAGCAACATCAAGGGCAAGAACCCGCTGAAAGACCAGCGCGTGCGCAAGGCGCTGTACCAGGCGATTGACATGGACACCATCGCCCGCGTCACCTTGCGAGGCCTGGGCCAGCCCACCGGTGCCCTGGTGGCGCCGCAGGTGAACGGCTGGAGCGAAGCGGTGCACAAGCGCCACCCGTTTGACGTGGCCGCCGCGCAGAAGCTGCTGGCCGACGCCGGCTACAAAGATGGATTCGAGGTGGACTTTGCCTGCCCGAACAACCGCTACATCAACGACGAGCAGATCTGCCAGGCCGTCACCTCGATGTGGGCGCGCATTGGCGTCAAGGCCAAGCTGCGCACGCTGCCGCTGGTGACCTACTTCCCCATGATCCAGCGCTACGAAGCCAGCATCTACATGCTGGGCTGGGGCGTGCCCACTTTTGACGCGCTGTACAGCCTGCAGTCGCTCACGCGCTCGCTCGGCGCCGGCGGCGACGGCAATTACAACGTGGGCCGCTACAGCAACCCGCAGATGGACGCCCTGGTGGAGCGCACCAAAAAAGAGACCGATCTGAAGCTGCGCACCGAGCTGCTGAACAAGGCCCTGGCGCTGCAGAACGAAGACGTGGCCCACATCCCGCTGCACAACCAGATCATTCCGTGGGCCATGAAGAAGAACGTGGACGTGGTGCACCGCGCCGACAACCGCCTGGACTGGCGCCTCGTCAAGGTCAACTGATCTCGGCTGTTCAGAAGAGGGTCGCCCGCGCCGCCGGGCGGCCCTCTCTTCATTTCTCACAAGATGTTCGCATTCATTCTCCGGCGACTGGCGCAAGCCTTGATCGTCATGGTCAGCGTGGCGCTCATCGCGTTCATGCTCTTTCAATACGTGGGCGACCCGGTGGTGTTCCTGCTGGGCCAGGACGCCACGGCCGAGCAGATCCGCGAGTTGCGTGCCGACCTCGGGCTCGACCAGCCCTTCGTGATCCAGTTCTGGCATTTCCTGGCCAACGCGGCCCAGGGCGAGTTCGGCATGAGCCTGCGCCAAGGCGCCAAGGTGTCGCGCCTGATCGCGGAGCGCTTCCCCGCCACGCTGGAGCTGGCGCTGGTGGCGGCCCTGCTCGCGCTGCTGCTGGGCGTTCCCATGGGCGTGTACGCGGCGCTCAAGCGGGGCACCTTCGTGAGCCAGCTGTTCATGACGATCTCGCTGCTGGGCGTGAGCCTGCCGACCTTCTTGATCGGCATTCTGCTGATCCTGGTGTTCGCCGTGAACCTGGGCTGGTTTCCCAGCTTTGGCCGTGGCGAGGTGACGCAGCTGGGCTGGTGGAGCACGGGCCTGCTCACCGCCAAAGGCTGGCACCACATCGTGTTGCCGGCGGTCACGCTGGCGGTGTTCCAGCTCACGCTGATCATGCGGCTGGTGCGGGCCGAGATGCTGGAGGTGCTGCGCACCGACTACATCAAGTTCGCCCGCGCCCGGGGGCTGACCAACCGGGCGGTGCACTTCGGTCATGCGCTCAAGAACACGCTGGTGCCGGTGATGACCATCACCGGCCTGCAGCTCGGCGGTCTGATCGCATTTGCCATCATCACCGAAACCGTGTTCCAGTGGCCGGGCATGGGCCTGCTGTTCATCCAGGCCGTGACCTTTGCCGACATCCCGGTGATGGCGGCCTACCTGTGCCTCATCGCACTGATCTTCGTGGTGATCAACCTCATCGTGGATCTGCTGTACTTTGCGGTCGATCCCCGCTTGCGCGTCGAGAAGGCGGGCGGGCACTGACCAGGAGTTGACATGATCACGGCTCACGCCCGCATCAAGGCCCATGGCCGCGCTTTCGCGCACATTGCGGCCTTTCACCCCGAGTTGACCGCGCTGCGGCGCGACCTGCACGCACACCCCGAGATCGGTTTCGAGGAGCACTACACCGCGCAGCGCGTGGTGGAGTCGCTCAAGGTCTGTGGGGTGGACGAGATCCACACCCACATCGGCAAGACCGGCGTGGTGGCGCTGATCCATGGCCGCCAGCGCACCGACCACGGCAACGGGCCGCGCATGATCGGCCTGCGCGCCGACATGGACGCGCTGCCCATGACCGAGCACAACGACTTCGCCTGGAAGTCCACCCGGCCCGGCATGATGCACGGCTGCGGGCACGACGGGCATACCGCCATGCTCGTGGGCGCCGCGCGCTACCTGGCCGAGACGCGGAACTTCGACGGCACGGCCGTGCTGATCTTCCAGCCGGGCGAAGAGGGCTTTGCCGGCGCCAAGGCCATGATCGAAGACGGTCTGTTCGAGCGTTTCCCGGTGCAGTCGGTCTACGGCATGCACAACTGGCCGCAGATGAAGCCGGGCATGGTGGGCGTGAACCCGGGGCCCATGATGGCCTCGGCCGACCGCATCACGATCGAGATCACCGGCAAGGGCGGTCACGGCGCCCATCCGTACCAGAACGTGGACCCGGTGCTGGTGGCAGCCCACATCATCACCGCGGTGCAGAGCATCGTGGCGCGCAATGTGCGGGCCATCGACAGCGCCGTCATCAGCCTGTGCGCCATGCAGGCGGGCGACATGGGTGCCTTCAGCGTGATGCCGGGCAAGGCCACGCTGGTGGGCACGGTGCGCACCTTCGGCCCCGAGGTGCAGAACCTGGTGGAGCGCCGGCTGCACGAGGTGTGCTCGGGGGTGGCGCTGGGCCTGGGCGCCACCGCGCATGTGCACTACGAACGCATCTACCCGGCCACCATCAACAGCCGTGACGAAGCCCGCTTCGCCGCCGATGTGGCGCAGAAACTGGTGGGGCACGACCATGTGGACCGCGACATGGACCCGAGCATGGGTGCAGAAGATTTCTCTTTCATGCTGCAGGTGAAGCCCGGTGCCTATCTGCGGCTGGGCCAGGGCATGGACAGCGGCACTGGCGGCTGTTACCTGCACAACAGCCGCTACGACTTCAACGACGATGTGCTGCCGCTCGGTGCGGCCCTGCACGCCAGCCTGGTCGAGCATGGGTTGCCGCTGGCCCCGGCCAGCGAGTGAAGGGCCTGGCGTTTGCGCTCGCGGCCCTTCACATCTCGGCTCATGACACCACAGACAACCAACAGAGGCTTTTGACTTGATCAGCACACTCCACCGGTGGTTCGACAGCGACGTCGGCCACAGTTTTCGCACCTCACCCACCGCCATCCTGGCCGCGGTGATCGCCTTCATCTGCGTGTTCGGTGCGGTCTTTGCGCCCTGGGTGGCACCGCACAACCCCTTTGACCTTGCCACGCTGGAGTTGTCGAACGCCCGCCTGCCGCCCGCCTGGAGCGAGGGCGGCTCCAGCACCTTCTTGCTGGGTACCGACGACCAGGGACGGGACATCCTCTCGGCGCTGATGTACGGCGCGCGCATTTCGCTGGCGGTTGGCCTCGCGTCGGTGGTGCTGTCCGTCGTGATCGGCGTGTCGTTCGGTCTGCTCGCCGGCTTTCTCGGCGGCTGGGTCGATGGTGTGCTGATGCGCCTGTGCGACGTGATGCTGTCGTTCCCCTCCATCCTGGTGGCGCTGCTGATCGCCGGCGTAGGGCGTGCCCTGTTCCCGGACGCGCACGACGAGCTCGCGTTTGGCGTGCTGATCGTCGCCATCACGCTCACCGGCTGGGTGCAGTACGCCCGCACCGTGCGCGGCTCCACGCTGGTGGAGCGCAACAAGGAATACGTGCAGGCCGCGCGGGTCACCGGCGTGGCGCCGCTGCGCATCATGCGCAGCCATGTGCTGCCCAACGTGATGGGCCCGGTGATGGTGCTGGCCACCATCCAGGTGGCCACGGCCATCATCACGGAGGCGACGCTCTCCTTCCTGGGCGTGGGCGCACCGCCCACGTCGCCTTCGCTGGGCACCCTGATTCGCGTGGGCAACGACTACCTGTTTTCCGGCGAGTGGTGGATCACCATCTTTCCCGGTGTGATGCTGGTGCTGATCGCGCTGTCGGTGAACCTGCTGGGCGACTGGCTGCGCGACGCGCTGAACCCCAGGTTGCGGTGAGCCCTTGCGCCGCGTGGCGTCTTTCCCGCAGGGGAGCGCTCCCCGTGGTCAGGCGAAGCCGGTTCCACGGGAGCCCTGGCGAATCGTGGCGCACCGGCCGCCGCTGGGCAGCGCATCCGCTCGTTGCGCTTTTGAAACGCTTTTCGGTCTCTATTCGGACACTCCATGAGTCTTCTTCAAGTCAACAACCTGGTCGTCGATTTCCCCGGCCGCCGGGGCACCCTGCGCGCTCTGGACGACATTTCCTTCGACATCGCCCCCGGTGAAATCCTGGGTGTGGTGGGGGAGTCCGGGGCGGGCAAATCGCTCACCGGCGCGTCCATCATCGGCCTGCTGGAGCCTCCGGGACGCATTGCCTCGGGCGAGATCCTGCTGCACGGGCAGCGCATCGACAACCTGCCGCCCGAGCAGATGCGCAAGGTGCGCGGGCGCCAGATCGGCGCCATCTTCCAGGACCCGCTCACCTCGCTGAACCCGCTGTATTCGGTGGGCCGCCAGCTGATCGAGACCATCACCACGCACCTGCCCATGAACGAGGCCCAGGCGCGCCAGCGCGCCATTCAGCTGCTGAGCGACACGGGCATTCCGGCCGCGGCCCAGCGCATCGATCACTTTCCGCACCAGTTCTCGGGCGGCATGCGCCAGCGGGTGGTGATCGCGCTGGCGCTCGCTGCCGAGCCGCAGCTGATCGTGGCCGACGAACCCACCACGGCGCTGGACGTGTCGATCCAGGCGCAGATCATCACCCTGCTCAAGACCATCTGCAAAGACCGCGGCGCCGCGGTGATGCTGATCACGCACGACATGGGCGTGATCGCCGAGACCTGTGACCGCGTGGCCGTGATGTACGCCGGGCGCGTGGCCGAAATCGGTCCGGTGCACGAGGTCATCAACCGCCCCGCGCATCCCTATACCGCCGGCCTCATGGCCTGCATCCCCGACATGGGCCAGGACCGCGAGCGCCTGCACCAGATCGACGGCGCCATGCCACGCTTGAACGCCATTCCCAGCGGATGTGCCTACAACCCGCGCTGCAACCGGTCCTTTGATCGCTGCGGGGTGGAGCGTCCGGAACTCATGGCAGCAGGCGCCACGCGCGCCGCCTGCTGGCTGCATGCGCCTGGTGCTTCGCGTCCCCTGACCACTGCCGAGGAGGTGAACGCATGACCGCCAACGTTCTTCAGCCGGGCCTGGTGGCCCGCACCGCTGCCGCCGATGCCCACCTGCTCACGTCTCGCCGCACCACCGAGGCCGCTGCCGAGGGCGCGCCCCTGGTGCGTGCCACCGACTTGGCCAAGACCTTCGACGTGTCGGCGCCCTGGCTCAACCGCGTGCTGGAGCGCCAGCCGCGCCAGTTGCTGCGGGCGGTGGACGGCGTGTCCTTCGACATCCCGCGCGGCCAGACGCTGGCGCTGGTGGGCGAGTCGGGTTGCGGCAAGAGCACCGTGGCCCGCCTGCTGGTGGGCCTGTACGAGCCCACCCGCGGGGGCTTCGAGTTCGACGGGCAGGACGCCCATGCCGCGTTCAAGACCCCCGCCGGGCGTCAGCTGCGCCGGCGCATCCAGATGATCTTCCAGGACCCGTACGCGAGCCTGAACCCGCGCTGGATCGTGGAAGACATCATTGGCGAACCGCTGCGCGAGCACGGCATCGAGACCGAGCCCGCGGCCTTGCGCGCGCGGGTGGACGCGCTGCTGCTGTCGGTCGGTCTCTCGCCGCTGGACCGGGTGAAGTACCCGCACCAGTTCTCGGGCGGCCAGCGCCAGCGCATCTCGATCGCGCGCGCCCTGGCCACGCAGCCCGAATTCCTGGTGTGTGACGAGCCCACCTCTGCGCTGGACGTGAGCGTGCAGGCGCAGGTGCTCAACATCATGAAGGACCTGCAGCGCGAGCGCGGGCTGACCTACCTGTTCATCAGCCACAACCTGGCGGTGGTGCGCCATGTGAGCGACCAGGTGGGGGTGATGTACCTGGGCCGGCTGGTGGAACTGGCGCCCAAGCACACCTTGTTCGACAGCCCGCGCCACCCGTACACGCGCATGCTGCTGGACGCGATTCCGAAGATGCACGACACCGGCCGCGCCCGCACGCCCGTGTCAGGCGAGGTGCCCAACCCGCTGAACCCGCCCACCGGCTGCGCCTTCAACCCGCGCTGCCCGCACGCCAACGAGCGCTGCCGCGCAGAGCGCCCGAATCTGCTGACGCTGGGCGGCATCCGCATTGCGTGCCATGCGGTGGAAGAGGGGCGGATCTGAGGCTTTTGGGCGGGTGAAGGGTTCGAGGGGACATTCGACGCGTGACGGGCTGGCGTTGGCGCGGACGGCGGGCGCTCCCCTCCGCGACTGTCCCCCGGGCCCTGCGGGTCCTCCTCCTTTATTTCGCTGCGGGCAGCACTCGCCGTCCTCTCGTGTTTGCTGCGCGGTTGCCCGTATGAGAAGGAGCGCAAACCTGCTGGAAAGCCTGTTGCGCACGCTCAGGCGTACCGTTTGCTGCGCAGGTTGTTCTTCATTTCCTTCAGCAGCGGCTGCAGCTGCGTGCCGCCAATGCGCAGGGCCAGGCAGGTGGCCACCACGTCGATCACCATCAGGTGCATCAGGCGCGAGGTCATGGGGCTGTAGCGGTCGTAGCCTTCCGGGTGATCGGCCGACAGGTGGATGTGGCCGGCAGCGGCCAGGGGCGATCCGCTGGCGGTGATGGTGATCACGGTGGCGCCGTGCTTGCGGGCGATGTCGGCGGCGTCCATCAGGTCGCGGGTGCGGCCCGAGTTGGAGATGATCACCACGCAGTCGCCCGGGCCGAGCAGGGAAGCGCTCATCACCTGCATGTGGCCGTCGCTGTAGGCAATGGCGTTGATGCCGAGGCGGAAAAACTTGTGCTGCGCGTCCTGCGCCACGATGCCCGAGTTGCCAGCGCCATAGAACTCGATGCGCCCGCGGCTTTTGTAGGTGGCCAGCAGGCCATCCACGGCCTTCTCGATCGAATGGCTGGACGCGTCGTTGCGGTACTTCAGGAAGGCGGCCACGGTGTTGTCGATCACCTTCACCAGGACGTCGCTCACCTTGTCGTCCACGTCCACGCTGCGGTGGATGAAAGGCACGCCCTCGCTGACCGTGCCGGCCAGCTTGAGCTTGAAATCCGACAGGCCGTCGTAGCCCATGCTGCGGCAGAAACGCACCACCGTGGGTTTGCTCACATGAGCTCGCTTCGCGAGCTCGGACACGGGCAGGCTGGCAAAGGTGCGCGGGTCGAGCAACACCAGTTTGCCCACACGCTGTTCGGCAGGGGCCAGAGAGGGCAGGGAGGCTGTGATGCGGTCGAGCATGGTGTCGGGATGGTAACCGGGTTACACGGTGTGCCCGCTTTCACACCGCTTCCCGGGATAATGAAGACATGAACCAACTCGACGCACTCAAGCAACTCACCACGGTGGTCGCCGACACAGGCGACTTCAACCAGCTGGCCGCCTATTCGCCGCAGGATGCCACCACGAACCCGTCGCTCATCCTGAAGGCGGTGCAGAAACCGGAATATGCCCACCTCTTGCAAGATGCCGTGGCCCGCTTCGGCTCACAAGGACACGACGAGGTGATGAACCGCCTGCTGGTGGCTTTTGGCTGCGAGATCCTGAAGCACATCCCCGGCCGTGTCTCCACCGAGGTCGACGCCCGCCTGAGCTTTGACACCGAAGCCACCGTGACGCGCGCGCGCCGCCTCATCGACCTCTACCAGGGCGAGGGTGTGCACGTGGACCGCGTGCTGATCAAGATCGCCTCCACCTGGGAGGGTATCCAGGCCGCAGCCCGTCTGGAACGCGACGGCATCCACACCAATCTGACGCTGCTGTTCTCCTTTGCCCAGGCCGTGGCCTGCGGCCAGGCCAAGGTGCAGCTGATTTCGCCCTTCGTCGGCCGCATTTACGACTGGTACAAGAAGCAGGCCGGCGCCAACTGGGACGAGGCCGCCATGGCCGGCGCCAATGACCCCGGCGTGCAGTCGGTGCGCGCCATCTACAACTTCTACAAGAAGCACGGCATCGCCACCGAGGTGATGGGCGCGAGCTTCCGCAACGTGGGCCAGATCACGGCACTCGCCGGTTGCGACCTGCTGACCATCAGCCCCGACCTGCTGGCCCAGCTGGCGGCCAGCGACGCACCCTTGGCCAAGGCGCTCGACCCGGACGCCGCGAAAGCGATGGACATCCCCTTCGTGCACCACGACGAAGCGGCCTTCCGTTTTGCCCTGAACGAAGATGCCATGGCCACCGAGAAGCTGGCCGAGGGCATCCGTGCTTTCGTGGTGGACACCATCAAGCTCGAAAGCATGATGAAGTAAGCTGGGACAGTCTGCCAATGAAAAAACCCCCGCGAGTCGCCTCGCGGGGGTTTTTTCTTGGGTATTCGTCAGAGCACCATGACGTGATCCGACGCAGCATGAGGCGCCAGGCCAAGGCGCAAGGGCGTGGACAGTGGCAGCGCCACGGCAACAAGCCCTTGCAACGCCGGCATGGCGTCTCAGGCAAGGGGCATTACATGCCCATGCCGCCCATGTCGCCCATCCCACCCATGCCGCCGCCGCCCATGGAAGGCGCTTCGTCTTTCGGGGTCTCGGCCACCATGCACTCGGTCGTCAGCATCAGGCTCGACACCGAAGCGGCGTTCTGCAGCGCGGTGCGGGTCACTTTCGTTGGGTCCAGGATACCCATTTCGATCATGTCGCCGTAGGTGTCGTTGGCGGCGTTGAAGCCGTAGTTGCCCGAACCGGCCAGGATGGCGTTGACCACCACCGAAGGCTCGCCACCGGCGTTGGCCACGATCTCGCGCAGGGGGGCTTCGATGGCCTTGAGCACCAGCTTGAT
>JAGXRS010000009.1 GCA_018335615.1 Hydrogenophaga sp.
GCAGCTCGTGCCCACCACCGACCGCGCCGCCGTGGGCCAGCTCATCACCATGCCGCAGTACGTGGACGTGATCATCCCGCGCGGCGGCAAAGGCCTGATCGAGCGCATCAGCGCCGAGGCCAAGGTGCCCGTCATCAAGCACCTGGACGGCAACTGCCACACCTATGTGGACGACCCCTGCGACATCGCCATGGCGGTGAAAGTGGCCGACAACGCCAAGACCCAGAAATACAGCCCCTGCAACGCCACCGAAAGCCTGCTGGTGGCGCGCGGCGTGGCGGCCGACTTCCTCCCGCAGATCGGCGCGGTGTACGCCGCCAAGGGGGTGGAAATGCGCTGCTGCCCGCAGGCCCGGGCGCTGCTCTCGGCGGTGCCGGGTGCCCAGCTGAAAGACGCCACCGAGGCCGACTGGAGCGAGGAATACCTGGCGCCGGTCATCAGCGTGAAGGTGGTCGAGGGACTGGACGAGGCCATTGCCCACATCAACCGCTATTCCAGCCACCACACCGAGGCCATCCTCACCACCCACCATGGCCACGCCCAGCGTTTCCTGCGCGAGGTCGATTCCAGCAGCGTGATGGTGAACGCGAGCACGCGGTTTGCCGATGGCTTCGAGTACGGCCTGGGCGCCGAAATCGGCATCTCCACCGACAAGTTCCACGCCCGCGGGCCGGTGGGTGTCGAAGGGCTCACGTCGCTCAAGTACGTGGTGCTGGGTGAAGGCGAAACCCGGAACTGAACCGCGTCGCCTGCGGCGCCAGCCCCTGCGAGGGGTACCACCCGCTGTCCGGCGCAGCCCGCCCGGCGCTGTCTCCGGATGGATCCCCTGCGAACATGGCGGGTGGGGGGGCGGCCTGAATATCGGCGGTTCCTGCCTTGCAGGCGTGCTGTTCGCCCCCATTTCCGCGTTTCGACAGCCATTGCGCTCCCTACAATGGGCTGGCAGTTCTCATCAAAAGGTCCACATGGTCCCGCACCTCGTCACCGCTCTCACCGGCCCCATCAACGAACTGGAACAGCGCATCCTGGAATCCACGCCCGTGATCGAGCGCTGGTTCCGTCTGGAGTGGATGGAGCACACACCGCCGTTCTACACCTCGGTGGACGTGCGCAACGCCGGCTTCAAGCTCGCGCCGGTGGACACCAACCTCTACCCCGGCGGCTGGAACCACCTCACGCCGCAGATGCTGCCGCTGGCGGTGCAGGCGGCCATGGCGGCCATCGAGAAGATCTGCCCCGAAGCCAAGAACCTGTTGCTGGTGCCCGAGAGCACCACCGACATCTTCTACCTGAGCAACCTGGCGCAACTGCAGCGCATCTTCTACCAGGCCGGCCTGAACGTGCGCATCGGCTCGCTGTCCAACGACATCAAGACGCCCACCACCATCGAGCTGCCCGGGGGCGAGTCGGTCACGCTGGAGCCGCTGATCCGCAGCAAGCGCCGCCTGGGCCTCAAGCACTTCGACCCCTGCACCATCCTGCTCAACAACGACCTGAGCGCTGGCGTGCCCGGCATCCTGGAAGACCTGCACGAGCAGTACCTGCTGCCGCCGCTGCACGGTGGCTGGCCCACGCGGCGCAAGAGCCAGCACTTCAAGGCCTATGAAGAAGTGGCCAAGCGCTTCGGCAAGCTGCTGGGCATGGACCCCTGGCTGATCAACCCGATGTTCAACCAGTGCGGGGCCGTCAACTTCGCCGAAGACGACGGGCTGGAATGCCTGCGCAGCAACACCGACGCGCTGCTGGGCAAGATCCGCCGCAAGTACAAGGAATACGGCATCAACGAGAAGCCGTTCGTGGTGATCAAGGCCGATAACGGCACTGGCGGCATGGGCATCATGACGGTGCGCGACGCCAAAGACATCGACGCCCTCTCGCCCAAAGCCAAGCAGCACATGGCGGTGGTGCAGGCCGGCCAGCCGGTGACCGAGGTGATCATCCAGGAAGGGGTGATGACCAACGAGCGCATCAACGCCGCCGTGGCCGAGCCGGTGGTCTACATGATGGACCGCTACGTGGTGGGCGGCTTCTACCGTGTGCACGCCGACCGCGGCGTCGACGAAAACCTGAACGCGCCCGGTTCGCGCTTCGTGCCGCTGGCTTTCGAGCAGAGCGCGCAGATGCCGCAGCCCGGCGTGAAACCCGGCGCCAGCGTGCCCAACCGCTTCTACATGTACGGCGTGATCGGCCGCCTGGCGATGCTGGCCGCCAGCTACGAACTCGAAGCCACCGACCCGGACGCCGAAGTGTACGAGTGACCCCCGCGCCGCAGGGTAAGGCCCACCCCCGCGCGCTTCGCGCACCCCTTCACGGGGACAACACCTGCGGCCCGGCAAAGCCGGTCCCGCGGTGTTCTCGGTGGCGGGCACTTCGCGCCGGGTAGGGCAATACCTTCGGCCTGGCAAATCCCGTTCCGCGGTGTTCCGAGTTCGGCCATGCGGGCCGGTGGGTGCCAGGCGCCCAGGGTTGTCTGGTTCCACCGGCACAATCGCCCGATGTCTTTTTTCCGTGACCTGAACCTGTCGGCCGCCACAGCCGGTTTCGTGGCGGTGCTGGTGGGTTTCACCAGTTCGGTGGCCATCGTGTTCCAGGCCGCGCTGGCCTTCGGCGCCACGCCCGCGCAGATCAGTTCGTGGATGTGGGCGCTGGGGCTGGGCATGGGGTTGTGTTCGGCCATTCCGTCGCTGGTGCTCAAGCAGCCGGTGATGGTGGCCTGGAGCACGCCCGGGGCTGCGGTGCTGGCCACCGCGGGCCTGGCGGGCGGCTTCACGATGGGGCAGGCCGTGGGAGCCTTCATGGCCTGCGCGCTGCTGATCGTCCTGGCCGGGGCCACGGGCTGGTTCGAGCGGGTGATGAACCGCATTCCCGCGGCGCTGGCCGCCGCGCTGCTGGCCGGCGTGCTGGCCCGCTTCGGCCTGCAGGCCTTCGCCGCGGCGCAGACTGCGCTGCCGCTGGTGCTGCTGATGTTGATGGCCTACCTGCTCGGGCGCCGCCTGCTGCCGCGCTACGCCGTGCCGCTCACGCTGGCGGTGGCCGTGACCTTCGTGGTGGCGCGCGGGCAGTTCAACGCCGCCGCCGTGTCGCTGGAGCTGGCTCGCCCGGTCTTCACCGCACCCGAATTCACGCTGGCGGCTTTCGTCAGCCTGGCGCTGCCGCTGTTCGTGGTGACCATGGCCTCGCAGAACCTCCCAGGCGTGGCCGCCATCCGCGCGGCGGGTTACGACATGCCCATCTCGCGCCTCATCACGCTCACCGGGGTGGCCACGCTGGTGCTGGCGCCCTTCGGCGCGTTTGCGCTGAATTTCAGCGCCATCACCGCCGCCATCAGCATGGGGCCCGAAGCCCACGCCGACCCAAAGAAGCGCTACACCGCGGCCGTGGCCTGCGGCGCGTTCTACGTCCTCATTGGCGTGTTCGGTGCCGCGGTGACCGGTTTGCTGCTGGCCTTCCCGAAAGAACTGGTGCTGGCCATTGCCGGCCTGGCCCTGCTGGGCAGCATTGGCGGCGGCCTGCACACGGCCCTGCGCGACGAGTCGCACCGCGAGGCAGCCCTCATCACCTTCCTCGTCACCCTCAGCGGCGTGGTCGTGGCCGGCATCGGCTCCGCCTTCTGGGGCGTGGTCGCCGGCGCGCTGGCGCTGTTTGTGCAACAGTACGGCCTCAGGAAAAAACCCGCATGAACATTCTTATCGTCGCCGACCCCCTCGAGTCCTTCAAGACATACAAGGACACCACCTTCTCCATGATGCGCGAGCTGCAGCGCCGCGGCCACACGCTGGCGGCCTGCGAACCGCAGCACCTGCAGTGGCAGAGCGGCCAGCCGGTGACGGCGCAGGTGCGCCGCCTCACCCTCACGGGTGACGCCATCGACTGGTTCACCGTGACGCAGGAAGGGCGCGAGGCGCTGCACACGTTTGACGCTGTGCTGATGCGCAAGGACCCGCCGTTTGACAGCGAATTCTTCTACGCCACGCACCTGCTGGAGCAGGCCGAGCGAGAAGGCGCCCGCGTGTTCAACAGCCCGCGTGCGCTGCGCGACCACCCCGAAAAACTCGCGCTGATGGAGTTCGCTGCCTTCGCGCCGCCCACGCTGGTGACGCGTTCGGCGCAGGCCGTGCGCGACTTCCACGCCGAGCACCGCGACATCATCCTGAAGCCGCTGGACGGCATGGGCGGCATGGGCATCTTCCGCGTCGGGCCAGACGCGATGAACCTGGGCTCCATCATCGAGACGCTGAACCAGGGCGGCGCCACCAGCGTCATGGTGCAGCGCTACCTGCCCGAGATCGTGGACGGCGACAAGCGCCTGCTGGTCATCGGCGGCAAGCCCGCGCCGTATTGCCTGGCGCGCATTCCGCAAGGCACCGAGGTGCGCGGCAACCTGGCGGCAGGCGGCAAGGGCGTGGCCCGGGCGCTCACCGACAGCGACCGCGCCATTGCCGAGGCCATCGGCCCGCAACTGGCCGCGCGCGGCCTGCTGCTGGTGGGGCTGGACGTGATCGGCGACAAGGTCACCGAGGTCAACGTGACCAGCCCGACCTGTTTCCAGGAAATCCAGCAGCAGACCGGCTTTGATGTGCCGGCGATGTTCGTCGATGCACTGGAAGCGGCGCTGGCGTCCGCCCAGGGTTGAGGTGCGGCCATGAACGACGTCACCGCACGCCCTGAAGACCAGGAGCCCGCCGCATCGCCTGTCACGCAGCCCGCCACCGCACCCGCCACGCAACCTGCCACCCAGGCCCGCAACCCGCTGCACGGCGTGACGCTGGAGGCCATGGTGACGGCGCTCGCCGACCACTACGGCTGGGACGGCCTGGGCGAGCGCATTCCGGTGCGTTGCTTCAATGTGGACCCGAGCGTGGGTTCGAGCCTGCGCTTTCTGCGCAAGACGCCGTGGGCGCGCGAAAAGGTGGAAGGGCTGTACCTCTTCATGCTGCGCGAAGAGCGCCGCGCCGGCCGACGCTGAGGCCTTCGGCGGGCCGATGGCCCCTCCGTTGAGGGGTCGCCAGACATGCGGTCGTGCAGCGAGGATGGCCGGTTGCGACCGAGGGCATCACCGCATTGTGTGCTCCGGGCTGTCTCGGCAGAATCGCGGGGGTTCGGGGAGAACGATTCTGCTGAGCCACATCGCCAGCCAAGCCATTGCACCACCATGTCTGAAACCATCCTTTGGGCCGATGCCACGTACGCCAAGACCCCGGCGGGTCAGTTTGAAATGCAGACGCGCAAGCTCGGCCTGACACCCATGGTGCGCCGCGTGCTCGTGATGGTGGACGGACACCGCACCGGCAAGGAACTGGCCGCTTTCGTGCCGCCCACCGAAGACATTGATGCCATCCTGGCGCAGCTGGTGGAGAAAGCGTGCATTGAGGCGCGTGTGCGGGAGGCGGCCCCAGCAGCAGCCGCTGCACCGGTCGCCGGTGGCGATGTGATCGGCATGGCACCGGCCGAGACACGCACCGCCAAAGACAACGAGATGGCGCGCCATTTCATGATCAATTCGGTGAACTCGATCATCGGCCAGCAGATGCGCGTGTCACTCATCCATGACATCTTCCACGCCGAGACCACCGAGCAGCTGCGTGTGGTCTACCACGCCTGGGTCGAGAGCATGTCCAACCACAGTATGGGCGCCAAGCGCCTGCCGGAACTGCGCGAGAAGCTGTTCAAGGTGCTGTGACCGTGTCGGCGCACGGGGCACGGGCCGCTTCAGTGCGCCGAGGCGCGTGAGAACAGGTTGAGCACCGCCACCCCGGCGATGATCAGGCCCATGCCGATGAGGCCGGCCAGGTCGATGGTCTGCCCGTACAGCAGCCAGGCCACCAGGGTGATGAGCACGATGCCCAGGCCCGACCACACGGCGTAGGTGATGCCCACCGGCAGCGTGCGCAGCACCAGCGACAGGCAGTAGAACGCCACCGCGTAACCCAGCACCACCACCACCGAAGGCCCCAGCCGCGTGAAGCCCTCGCTGGCCTTGAGCGCGCTGGTGCCGATCACCTCGGCCACGATGGCGATGCCCAGAATGAGCCAGGCGTTCACGCCCGAGTCCTCCGCTGAGGCCGCCAGCGGAGGCGCGCGGGCAGGGCGCCAGCGGCACCCCAGGCTTCAGGGCTGCGGCAGGCCATCCACGAACACCTTGAGTTCGTTCGGCTCGAAGGCGGTCCACTGCTCGTCGCGCGTGAGCGGCGTGGTGACGATCACCGCCGCGCGTTCACCCGGCTGGCAGACGTCGGCGAAGTTCACCGTCCAGTCCTGGTCCATCAGCGTGGCCTGCGCGAAGGGGTGCTGGCGCACCAGGTAGTGCAGCCTGGTGCTGCAGTGCGCCCACAGCGCGTCGCCGTTGGAGAGCAGGAAATTGAAGGTGCCGAAGCGGCGCACCTGGGGCACGAGCTCGCGCAGCGTGAGGGTGAGTTCGGCGATGCTGGGCAGGCTGGCGTGCGATTTGGCCAGCTCCTGCAGGAGCCAGCAGAACGCGCGTTCGCTGTCGGTGCTGCCCACCGGGCGGAAATGGCTGTGCAGTTTGGGGTGGTAGTCCTTCAGGTCGCCGTTGTGGGCGAACACCCAGTGCCGGCCCCAGAGTTCGCGCGTGAACGGGTGCGCGTTCTCCAGCGCCACCGCGCCCACGGTGGCCTTGCGTACATGGGCAATGATGCTGCGGCTTTTGAGCGGGTAGCCGCGCAGGAATTCGGCCATGCGCGATTGCGAGGCCCCTTCGTGGTCCACGAACAGGCGCAGGCCGCGGCCCTCGAAGAAGGCGATGCCCCAGCCGTCGGCGTGGTGGTCGGTCAGGCCGCCGCGCTGGCAGAAGCCGGTGAAGCTGAACGAGGCGTCGGTGGGGGTGGCGCAGTTAAGGCCCAGCAGTTGGCACATGGGGGTTATTTTGAACGCGGTGCTGGTGGTGCGTCACGCAGTTTCCAGGCGGCCACCAGCGCCAGCGCGCAGATGCCGGCCAGCATCAGGAAGGTTTCGTTGAAGGCGGTCAGGCGCTCCGGGCTGGTGCTGGCCGTGTCGAGCCGGAAGCCGTGCGCGGCCACGCGCCACTCCAGCACGATGCCGCACAGGCTCACGCCGGCCGCGCCGCCGAGCATGCGCAGGAAGTTGATGGCGCTGGCGCCCTGCGGAATCTGCGTGCCGGGCAGGCCGCGCATGGCGCCGATGTTGAGCGAGGGCAGGATGAAGCCCAGGCCGATGCGGCCCAGAATGGCCCAGGTCACCAGCAGCGTGATCACGCGGGTGGGCTGGCTCAGGTCGATCGTCACCATCAGCGCAAACGAGGCCGCCAGCAGCAGCAGGCCGATGCTCACCAGCCGGTGCGTGGGCTGGTGATCGGCCAGCCGGCCGACGATGGCGATGGTGACGGCCAGCACCAGCCCGGCCGGCAGCAGGATGCTGCCCACGTAAGAGGCCGACAGGCCCAGGCCCATCTGCATGTAGACCGGCAGCAGGTAGGTGGAGCCGAACAGCGCAATGCCGTAGATGAAGGCCACGATGCAGCCCATGGCGAAGCGCCGGTCGGCAAACAGCGACAGGTTCATCAGTGGGTCCACGCCCGCTTGCGGGTTGCGCCGGCGCGCTTTGAGCGTGCGCCGCTGCAGCACCACGAAGGCGAGAAGCGACAGCCCGGCGCCCCCCAGCAGGGCGGCCGCGCTGGCGCCCGTGCCGCTCTGCAGCGCCACCAGGCCGTTGAGCAGGGCCAGCGTGCCCGCCGTGGCCAGCAGCAGGCCGCGCCAGTCGAGCCCGGCGCCGCGCGGCTCGGCCGGGCCGCCTCCGGGCGAGGTGTTCGGCACGAAGCGGTGCGCCAGCCAGAGCGAGACCAGGCAGAACGGCACCACCATGAAGAAGATCGAGCGCCAGCCGAATCCGTCCACCAGCAGGCCGCCGATGCTCGGGCCGATGGCGGGCGCCAGCACCACGCCCATGCCGAAGATGCCGCTGGCGCGCCCCTGCTCGTGCGGCTCGAAGG
>JAGXRS010000010.1 GCA_018335615.1 Hydrogenophaga sp.
CCCGCTGCGCCTGGCCCAGGTGCTCAGCAACCTGCTGATCAACGCCGCCAAGTACACCCCGCGCGGCGGGCATGTCGGCCTGCGGGTGCAGGCCGAACCGGAAGGCCTGCGGCTGGAGGTGGTGGACGACGGTATCGGCATCGACGAGGAGCGCCTGCCCCATGTGTTCGAGATGTTCTCGCGCCTCTCCGGCCAGCAGGGCACGGGCACCGAGGGCGGCATGGGCATCGGGCTGGCGCTGGCCCGGGGCCTGATGGAGCTGCACGGCGGCACACTCGAAGCCAGCAGCCCCGGGCCAGGCCTGGGCTCGACCTTCACCGCCTGGCTGCCGGTGGCCGTGAGCGAGTCGGCCCCGGCCCCGCTGCACGATTTCGGCGACCTGAGCAACAACCCCGTGCGCCCCGGCCTGCGCCTGCTGATCGCCGACGACAACGCCGACGCCGCCGAATCGCTGGCCATGCTCACCAGCATGGAGGGCCACCGCGCGCAGGTCGTGAACAACGGCGCCGACGCGCTGGCGGCCGGCCTGGAGACGCCACCCGACGTCTGCATCCTCGACATCGGCATGCCCGGCATGGACGGCCACACCGTGGCGCGCCGGCTGCGCGAAGCCCTGCCCGATCACCCCATGCTCCTGCTGGCGGTGACCGGCTGGGGCCAGAAGAAAGACAAGCACGAGGCCCGTGCCGCCGGCTTCGACCGCCACTTCACCAAGCCCATCGACCCCAACACCCTGCTGGCCTACATCGCCGAGTGGCAGGACCGCCGCGCCTCGGGCGCCGGCACGTCGCCCGGCCATGCTTGAGACGGTGCTGGCCACCATCCAGGCGGAATTCTCCGATCTGCTGGAACCCGCACCCGTCACCCGCGTGGCGCTGCGCATGACGGTGGCGCTGGTGCTCGGCGCCATCATCGGCTGGGACCGCGAGCGGCGCGACGCCGAAGCCGGCCTGCGCACCCACATGCTGGTGTCGCTGGGCGCCGCCCTGTTCATCCTGGTGCCGGCCGAGGCGGGCATGCAACCCGAAGACCTGAGCCGCGTGGTGCAGGGCATCGTCTCGGGCATCGGCTTCCTGGGCGCCGCCGCCGTGCTCAAGGTGAGCCGCGAAGGCCGCATCCACGGTCTCACCACGGCGGCCAGCATTTGGGCCACAGCGGCCGTGGGCATCGCCGCCGGGCTGGGGCGCGAAGGCACGGCCGTGCTGGCCACCGTGTTCATTCTGGTGGTGCTGTCCGCCTTGCGGGGCGTGGGCTTGCGCAACCGGGGCGGCGTGGCGCCGCGCAACGCACGGGCACCGGATGAAGACGATGCCGCAAACGTTTCCGTCAGCGAAGCCGAAGCCAAGGGCGACGAACGACCGTTTGCACCCCGCCGCCCGGGGCGGTGATCGGCGTGGGAGGCCGGCACGGCCCTCCACCTTCATGGCCTTGTCGGCGGCGTTGCGCAATTCCGCCACGTCCACCGCGCCGAGCACCAGCACGGCGATGGTCTGGAACAGACCGCCGTTGAACCGGGGCACGTCGTCCACACCGAACAGGCCGCCGCCCTTCATGGCCTGGAACAGGCTGCCCAGGTGCTCGCTCAGGCGCTTGGGCGTGGGGGACTTGTTTTCCCAGGCGAAGGCGCCGCGTGCGTACACGTCGGCACAACCGTGGACACCGCCGAGCACGCGCGTGCCCTCTCAAAACGGTAGCCGGCTTCGCCGCCGGGCGCACGCAAAAAAGCCCCCGGCCGGAGGGACGGGGGCTGAGACGGGGGCTCGGAGGCTGAGAAAGTGATGCGGTCCGCGTCAGGGGTTCAGGCGGATCGCTCGCTCACCCAGAACCGGCCCGGTCATCAGGACGACTGGCTGCCGCCGGACTGAGAGCTGCCGGACTGGCGGCCGCGCTCGCTCTCGTTGCCCTGCTGGCCGATCTGGCTCTTGCCGGCCTGGCCCGTGCTGCTGCCGGGCTGCTGACCCTGGCGGTTCTGCTGGTCTTGCTGACTGCCCGCCTGACCCTGCTGGCCCTGCTGACTGACGCCTTGCTGGCCCATGCCCTGCTGACCTTGCTGGCCTTGCACGCCCTGCTGGCTTTGCTGGCCGGGCTTGTTCTGCCGGTCCTGGCCTTGCTGACCCTGCTGGCCCATGCCGGGCTGGTTCTGCTGGCCTGGCTGGTTCTGGCGGTCACGGTCCTGCTGCTGTTGCTGCTGGCCGGGGTTCTGGTTGGTGCCTTGCATCTGGTTCTGCTGGCCCTGCTTCTGGTTCTGGTCGCGGTTTTGCTCGGTCATGTCGTATCTCCTTCATGTGAGTCGGGCACTGCGCCGACAACGTATGTGTGGCAAACCACATACCCATTCGGGCACAGGCCCACCCCGCCACGCATCAGAAAACCCGACCGCCCTGTGGGCATGCGGGACGTGCATGGATGAGCTGCCGGGGCTGGCGCGCCCTCTGAGACGGCGCAGGGGGTGATCGGTGGGGTGGTGGCATAGGGTCTTGCGGTCAGGGAGGGGTCAACAAGGCCTCGTATCGGCAATTTTTTCGGTCAGCGCTGCATCGCGCCGGGCATGGTGGTGCCACGGTTGAGTTCTTCGCGCAGCGCGCGCAGGCTGGACTGCACCTCGTCCACCGAGCGGCGCGAACGCTCGGACGAGGCCTGGGCGCGCGCCAGCTGGGCGTCGGCCTCGGCCTGCTCGGCCCATCGAATGGCAGATCGCGCATCGCCGGCCTGCGCAAACGCGCGCGCCCGTTCAAGTTTGTTGCGGGCCTGCTGCAACTCGACCGCGGCCAGATCCTCTGCGCCTGCGGCCCGGGCCGCGTCAACGGAGGCGCCACTGGCCGCCAGGGCCGCCTGGGGTGGTGGAGTACTTGAACAGGCCGCCACCAACGCGGTGGCGAACAGAGCGGCGGCAAATCGGGGGGTGGTCATGTCGGGCCTCGTGTGGTGAACTGGCGGGGTGCACCGCGCGGATCGCGCAGCCCGGGCGCCGGCCAGCGGTTGAAGAACAGGCATCGGCCAGGGGGCCGCCCCGCCACGGGGGCAAGCGCCGCGCCCGTGGCCTGGGCACAGGACTTGCCGCCAGGCCGGCGGCAACCGCCACCGACCGGCCACCCATCTGATCTGGAGGTACCCGATGAACCACCTGCTTGTTGTGCCCGCACCCGGTGACGGGAGCACCGGCCCTGCGCGCCGCGACCACGCCAGTGGCGCGCGCCGCGCCGCGCCCTGGCTGCTGGCCGCCTGTCTGCTGCCGCTGGCCGCGTGCGAGCCGCGTTTTGGCGAAGGCAACACCACACCGCGCACGCCGCCCACCCAGCCCACGCCCGGCTCTGCGCCAGCGCCCGCGGTGCCGGTCCAATGAAGCGCCTGGCGCTGGCCGCCTGGGGCCTGATCCGCGACGCGGTGATGTCGTGGATCGACGATTACGCCCCCAGCATGGGCGCAGCGCTGGCCTTCTACACGCTGTTTTCCACGGCGCCACTGTTGCTGATCGTGATTTCGCTGGCGGGCCTGTTCTTTGGCGAGCAGGCGGCGCAGGGCGAGATCATGCAGCAGCTGGCCGGGCTGGTGGGGCCGGACAGCGCGGCGACCATCCAGGCGCTGCTGGAGAGCCTGAACCAGCCGGCCACCAGCATCTACAGCAGCCTGTTCGGCCTGGTGGCGCTGCTGATCGGCGCCACCACGGTGTTTGCCGAGCTGCAGAATTCAATGGACCGCATCTGGCGTGCGCCCTGCCCGCCACCACCGGGAGGCCTGATGGGCCTCATCAAGGCGCGCATCCTGTCGCTGGGGCTGGTGCTGGGCATCGGCTTCCTGCTCATGGTGTCGCTGGTGGTGAGCACCGCGCTGGCGGTGCTGGGCAAGTGGTGGGCGCCCTGGTTCGGCGAGATGGCGTGGCTGGCCCACACGCTGGACTGGGTGGTGAGCTTCACGCTCATCGGCGCCATCTTCGCCATGATCTACAAGTGGGTGCCGCAGGTGAAGATCGCGTGGCGCGACGTGCTGGTGGGCGCCGCCCTCACCGCCCTGCTGTTCACCGTGGGCAAGACGCTGATCGGCCTGTACATCGGGCGCAGCGGCGTGGCCTCGCCCTTTGGCGCGGCGGCGTCGCTGGTGGTGTTTCTGCTGTGGGTGTACTACTCGGCGCAGATTTTTCTGCTGGGCGCGGAGTTCACCTGGGTCTATGCGCACCGCTACGGCTCGCTCAAAGGCAAGGAGCCGGGCTCCGAGCAACGGCGCACGGCCGCCTGAACCGGTCCGTGGCCGCACCGGGCCGGCACGGCACCTGCCCCTGTGCCGTCTTCCCATCTTCTGACCGAAAGGCCGCTATGAACACACCGACCGACCAGGACGCCAGCCCGACCGGCGCCGCTGACGCCACCACCACCGAAGCCACCGCCGACGCCCAGCGGCGCATACACGAGCAGCAGGACGCGCGGGATCAGGCGAAAAACGAACAGCCACAGCCACCGAAACAGGCCGGCGCCTCGGGCAGCACCCAGGAGGCCAGGCCCGCGGTGCAGACCGGCAAGCGCGACGAACCCGATGCGCTGCCGGCGCAGCACCTCGACCCGTCGGGGCAGGAGGCCGACCTCGAACTCGCGCCGCGTTTTCGCGCGCCCGAATACAAGGGCAGCGGCAAGCTGGCTGGCTTCAGCGCCCTCATCACCGGCGGCGACTCGGGCATTGGCCGGGCGGTGGCGGTGCTGTTTGCGCGCGAAGGCGCCGACGTGGCCATCGTTTACCTCTCTTCGGTCGATGATGCCGAAGAAACGCGCCAGCATGTAGAGGCCGAAGGCCGGCGCTGCCTGGTGCTGCAGGGCGACGTGAAAGACCCGGCTTTCTGCCAGCAGGCGGTGGAGCGCACGACGGCCGAGTTCGGCGGGCTGGACGTGCTGGTGAACAACGCGGCGTTCCAGAAGCACGCCGAGTCCATCGAGGACGTGGACGACGAGCGGCTGCGCGAAACCTGGGAAACCAATGTGGGCGGGTATTTCCGCATGGCCCGCGCGGCCGTGCCTTTCATGAAGGCCGGTGCGAGCATCATCAACACCGGCTCGGTCACCGGCCTGAAGGGCAGCGCGCACCTGCTGGACTACTCGGCCACCAAGGGCGCCATCCACGCCTTCACGAAGTCCCTTGCCAGCAACCTGATCGACAAGGGCATCCGCGTCAACGCGGTGGCGCCCGGCCCGGTGTGGACGCCACTGAACCCGGCCGACCAGCCGGCCGAGCAAGTGGCCGAGTTCGGCAAGAACTCGGACATGAAAAGGCCGGCGCAACCCGAAGAGTTGTCGCCGGCCTATGTGTTCCTGGCCTCACCCGCCTGTGCCAGTTACATCACCGGCATTGTGTTGCCGGTGACGGGCAGCGTGGCCGCCATCTGAAGCCACTGGCCCGGCCCTGGCGCTGGCCCGGGCCGGTCCGGTGCCTCAGTGGCCGTAGCGGCGCTCGGTGCCGCTGGAGCCGGTGCCGGCGTAACGGCGGCCACCGCTGGTGGTGTCGCTGGCGCTGGTGCCGTGGCCGTTGCCGCGGCGCAGCTTGTTGAACAGCAAGGCGCCCGCGAACAGGGTGCCCACCGCCACGGCGGCGGTTTTCATGGGGGCGCCCACGGCCATGTCCACCGCCATTTCGGTGGCGCGCGGCTTGGCGATTTCCATGCGGCGACGCGTCATGCGCGCGCCCAGGTCGGCCAGCACCTCGGGTGCCATCTGTTGCTCGGCCATGGGCAGGAGTTTGGTTTCCTCGTCGGCCACATGGTGCATCACCGCGTTCATGAGCTTGTTGAGCGCTTCGCACTGCTCGTCGGATGCTTCCTCGGCCGAGCGCAGCTGGTCAATCAGGCTGCGCATCTCGTCGTGCTCGGGCACGCTTTTCTCCAGCTCGGGTGAGCTCATGCCCGCACTGCGCAGGGCGGGGTAGAAGATTTCCTCTTCCAGCTGGGCGTGGATTTCCAGTGCGTTGCAGATGCTGCGCACGATGGCCGCGCGCACCGTGTGCTGGGTGCCGGGCTCCAGCTTGTGGAACTGGGCCATCACGTACGCGTGGTCCATTCGGATCATGCGGGTCGCCGTGGGGGACACGGTGTTGAAAAACTGGTTCATGGGGCGTCTCCTGGGACTGGTGGATGAGCCACTGGCCCGGCAACTCCCGTGCCCACTCGTGCTGGGGCCAGGGGACCAGCCCGGCCATACGGGCATGCCATTTGCCAAGTCGCAGCGGGCCTTTCGCCTTTTCCTCAACCTGAATAGGAGCATCCTCATGATCAACTTTATTGTCTGGCTAGTGGTGGGCGGCGTCATCGGATGGCTTGCCAGCCTGATCATGCGCACCGATGGCCAGCAAGGCATCTTTCTCAACATCGTGGTCGGCATCATCGGCGCGGCGCTGGGCGGCTGGCTGATCTCGCCACTGGTCGGCGTGGGCAGCATCAACGACGATGTGTTCAGCATAGGCGCCCTGCTGGTGTCGCTGCTCGGCGCGGTCATCCTGCTGGCCATCGTCAACATGTTCCGCCGAGGTTCGCCGCGCTGAACGTTCGAACCCATGCGCACCCGAGGCGCACCAGCCTGCGCCCGGGTTCCGTCAATTCCCCCTTCTCGACTGGACACACCATGGAACACACAACCGACAAGCCGACCTCTTCCACGCCTTTCCCGACCTCCGAGAACAGCCCCGGCGGGCCGTCCTCACGGGGCGGCAGCAGCACAGGCTCGACCGGGGGCTCGTCCTCCATGGCATCGAACCGCAGCGACGAGTTGCTCAACCGCGTGGTCCAGACCGCCCACGAAACCATCGACCGCCTGGCCGGCACCGCCGCACCCCATGTACACCGGCTGCACGAGCAGGTGTCCCACGCGGGCGAGTCGCTGCACCTGAACGGCTCGGATCTGAGCGCCATGAGCGACGAATGGGCCAACAGCCTGCGCAACTCGGTGCGCGAGCACCCGATCGCGGCCATGGCCACGGCGCTGGCGGTGGGCATGCTGGTCGCTCGCATCACGCGGTGATCCCATGACGACGCCCCCACCGGCTGAGGCCACCGCCTCCACACCCCCGGCCCAGGAGTCCTTGCTGCAGACGCTCAAGGGGCTCTGGCAGGAGCTGCCGGGGCTGGTGAGCGACCGCGTGGAACTGCTGTCGCTGGAACTGCATCGCGCCGGGCTGGCCCTGGCCCAGATTGCCGCCCTGGTGGTGGCCGCCGCCATCCTCGGGGTGACCGCCTGGCTGGTGCTCTGGGGCATGGTGGTGGCGCTGCTCGTCATGGCGGGTCTGCACTGGCTGGCCGCGCTGGGCCTGGCGCTGTTGGCCAACCTGCTGGCGGCGTGGTGGGCGGTGGCGCGTGTGCGCAAGCTGCTGCCCGCGCTGAAGCT
>JAGXRS010000011.1 GCA_018335615.1 Hydrogenophaga sp.
GGGTAGACGATGCGGTTGATGTGGTCGATGAAGTCCAGGTTCTGGTTCAGCAGCAGGCCACCACTGAGCAGGGCGAGCGTGTGACCCTCGGCGTTGCGCACGGGCAGGGTCGACACCACCACCATCGCCCGGTCTTCGATTTTTCGCTCGCTCGGTGCGGCATTGCGTGTGGGCACCACCGGCAACTGCACGCGCGGCAGCAGGTGGGGGGCCAGCGCTTCCAGAGCTGAGGCTTCCATCACCATGAGCAAGGCCTTGCTGGGCGTGCCGTCGTCCTGCAGCGCCTGCCGGGTTTCGCGCGGCATGCGGGGCAGGGCGCCCAGGGCGGTGGGCGTCGTCGCCACCGGAGCGGCGCGCGCCAGCGGCAGGCCCCGCGGGTCGTACAGCACCAGAAAGTCCAGTCCCAGGCGTTCGCGTGCGCCGTTCAGCTGGGTCTGCAGGTTGTCGCCGGACGCTGCCCGTGGTTGCTGCAGCGCATGGAACAAGGCCTGCGAATTCGCCACGCCCTGCGTGCTGGCGCCGACCTCGGTCAGCACCTGGTCAAAGTAGCCGCGCGCCACCGCCAGGTCGCTGCCGACCTTGGTGATCAGCAGCCGGTCGTACGCCACGTTGCTCCACAAGGCCACCATCAGCACGAGGAGAGGAAACGCCACCAGCAGGGGCAGCAGCGCCATGGCCAGCAACTTGTTGCGGACCGAGGTGGCCAGCCAGCGGGGCGTGAGGCGCGTCATGCGGGCGGCGTGCTGGTCGGCCCCCACTCGACCACACGGCGTTCCAGTGTGCGGCGCGACACCCCCAGCAGTTGGGCCGCGCGTGTCTTGTCGCCTTGGACCGACTCCAGCACCGAGAGGATGTGCTGCTTCTCCAGTGTGTACAGGTCGGTGGGCGCGCCGGGGAGCGGGCCGCGGGGCGTTGTCGTGCCGGGGTAGAGCGCCGACACGTTGAGCACGCCCAGGATCAACGAGCGTTCGATCAGGTTGCGCAGTTCACGCACGTTGCCAGGCCAGTCGTACTGTTCCAGAAAACGCATTTCCTCCGCGCTGATCTGCAGCGGCTCCACACCCAGCAAGGGGGCGAGCTGGGCCATGAAGTGGGCCACCAGTTCGGGAATGTCTTCCTTGTGCTCGCGCAGCGGCGACAGGCTCAGGTCCACCACCTGCAGGCGGAAATACAGGTCCTTGCGGAAGCGCCCGGCCGCCACTTCGTCGCTCAGGCGGCGGTTGGTCGCGGCCATGATGCGCAGGTTCACCGGCATCAGCTGCTCGCTGCCCACCGGGCGGATCTTCAGGTCTTCAATGGCCCGCAGCAGCGTGGCCTGGATGGGCAGCGGCAACTCGGCCACCTCGTCCAGAAACAGCGTGCCGCCCTGGGCGTAATGGAACAGCCCGTCGCGCGCCCGGGTGGCGCCGGTGAATGCCCCTTTGGCGTGGCCAAACAGTTCGCTCTCGATCAGTTCGGGCGACACGGCCGCACAATTCACCGGCACGAAGGGCCCGCTGGCGCGTGGGCTCTGCGCGTGCAGCTCGCGCGCCACCAGTTCCTTGCCGGTACCGGATTCGCCCTGCAGCAGCACCGTGCTGTTCACCGGCGCCACGCGTGTGATGGCTGCCCGCAGACGCTCCATCGGGGGAGACGCGCCGACCAACGATGTGCCGCGGCCGGGCGCGCTGGCCACCGCGCGGCGCAGCACGAAGTTTTCGCGGCGCAGCCGCGAACGCTCGTAACAGTGTTTGGTGGCGTTGAGGAGTTGCGCCACCCGAAACGGCTTCAGGATGAAATCCGATGCACCGGCGCGCAGTGCCTCGATGGCGGTGTCCAGGTCGGCAAACGCGGTGATCAGGATCACCTCGCCACTGAAGCCTTGTTCGCGCAGTTCCTTGAGCCAGGACACGCCGCTTTTGCCGGGCAGCGAAATGTCGAGGATCACCAGGTCCACGTGGTGGGTGCGCAACCACTGGGCACCTTCCTCGGCGCTCGACGCGCTCATCACGAAGTGGCAGCGCGGCGCCAGGATCTTCACCAGGAAGTTGAGCATGCCCTGCTCGTCATCGACCACGAGAATGGACCAGTCGGGCCAGCCTTCCAGCAGTTTTTCGGGTGATGAGGGGAAAAAGTTGGGTTCCACCGACGGGAATTCTACGGATGAAGCCTACAGAATCACTTGGGTATTCGCGAAAATCCGACAGTGTGAAGGGTGGTGGCAGGAGGGAGATCGGGCCTTTCGGTTGCGACAAGTTGTCGCAACCCGGTGCGACAGCTTGGCAATGAACCCCCTGTGGGAGAGGGTGAAAGGGGTTCCGATCACGCCCGGGTGCTCCGCCACACCTTTGGTGACAGCTGGTTGCATGCCCGGGGTCTGAAAGCCAGCCATTGTTTATAAGTAAATGCTGATGGCACAGATCTGGCTAAGCCGGTCACCCCCCGGCTGACCCTTGATTGGAAAGGGTTTTTCTGGCGCAGCCCATGGGGTTCCGTGGCCCGGGCCGCGAGGGCTTTTACGCTTGCGCGGCCACGGTGGCAACGTTAGATTCCTTGCAATTAAACGACTCTTTTTGCGCGTCATCAGGCGGGCAAAGGGGAGTTTTTCCCAACCAGGAGACATGCATGCGCAAGCCCACCCCTGACACTCGTGAGGGCCGTCCCGGCCTGAATCGCCGTTCGCTGTTCGCGGGCGCCACCACGGTTGGCGCACTCGCTGCCGCCGCCACCCTGATGCCGCGTGTTCCGGTTGCCGAGTCCACCGCGGCCACCCCGAAGCCCGCACCGGAAAAAGGCGGTGGTTACAGCCTCTCGGATCACGTGAAGCAGTACTACAAAACCACCCTGATCTGACCCGGCAGGAGACCACCATGTTGCTGACCAAGAAAACATCCGGCACCGCTGCCAGCGGCAGCCGCGCCCACACCTCATTCGTCCACAGCCTGCAGCGTGGCCTGGCATCGGCCTTGCCCACCATGGACCGCCGCGGTTTCCTGCGCCGCTCTGGTCTGGGCGTGGGCGTCGGCCTGGCCGCCACGCAGCTGATGCTGGTGAAGAAAGCCAAGGCCGCCCCCGGCGGCTCGATTGACGGCACCGGCAAGATCGAAGTGAAACGCACCGTTTGCACCCACTGCTCGGTGGGTTGCGCCACCGATGCCATCGTCGAGAACGGCGTCTGGGTGCGCCAGGAGCCGGTGTTCGACTCCCCCATCAACCTGGGTGCGCATTGCGCCAAGGGTGCGGCATTGCGTGAGCACGGCCACGGCGAGTACCGCCTGCGCTATCCCATGAAGCTGGTGAATGGCAAATACCAG
Organism: Hydrogenophaga sp.; assembly: GCA_018335615.1. Classification (GTDB taxonomy): domain Bacteria; phylum Pseudomonadota; class Gammaproteobacteria; order Burkholderiales; family Burkholderiaceae_C; genus Hydrogenophaga. Next base: position 3,294 of record JAGXRS010000011.1, read on the forward strand.
CGCATCAGCTGGGAAGTGGCGCTCAACGAGATCACCGCCAAGATGAACGAGCTCAAGGCCGCCAGCGGCCCGGACTCGGTCTACTTCATCGGTTCCTCGAAGTACAACAACGAACAGGCCTACCTGCTGCGCAAGTTCGTGAGCTTCTGGGGCACCAACAACTGCGACCACCAGGCGCGCATCTGCCACTCCACCACGGTGGCCGGCGTGGCCAACACCTGGGGTTACGGGGCGATGACCAACTCGTACAACGACATGCAGAACAGCAAGGTCGCCCTGTACATTGGCTCGAACGCCGCGGAAGCCCATCCGGTCTCGATGCTGCACATGCTGCACGCCAAGGAAAACGGCTGCAAGATGATCGTGGTGGACCCGCGCTTCACCCGTACCGCCGCCAAGGCCGACGAGTACGTGCGCATCCGCTCCGGCACCGACATTCCCTTCCTCTTCGGCGTGGTCTACCACATCTTCAAGAACGGCTGGGAAGACAAGCAATACATCAGCGACCGCGTCTATGGCATGGAAGCCGTGCGCGACGAGGTGATGAGCAAATGGACGCCGGACAAGGTGGAAGAAGCCTGTGGCGTGAAGGAAGAGCAGGTCTTCAAGGTCGCCAAGATGATGGCCGAGAGCAAGCCGGGCACCATCGTCTGGTGCATGGGCCAGACCCAGCACACCATTGGCAACGCCATCGTGCGCGCCTCGTGCATCTTGCAGCTGGCACTGGGCAACGTGGGCAAGAGCGGTGGCGGCACCAACATTTTCCGCGGCCACGACAACGTGCAGGGCGCCACCGACGTCGGCCCCAACCCCGACTCGCTGCCCGGCTATTACGGCCTGGCCGCCGGTTCGTGGAAGCACTTCGCCAACGCCTGGGGTGTGGACTACGAGTGGATCAAGTCCAAGTACGCCGACGGCATGATGGAGAAGCCCGGCATCACCGTGTCGCGCTGGATCGACGGCGTGCTGGAGAACAATGAGCTGATCGACCAGGAAGCGAACCTGCGCGGTGTCTTCTTCTGGGGTCATGCGCCCAATTCACAGACCCGTGGTCTGGAAATGAAGCGCGCCATGGACAAGCTCGACCTGCTGGTCGTGGTGGACCCCTATCCATCGGCCACCGCGTCGATGGCGGCCATGCCCGGCAAGCCGGAAGACCAGAACCCGAACCGCGCGGTCTACCTGTTGCCCGCGGCCACGCAGTTCGAGACCAGTGGTTCGTGCACCGCGTCCAACCGCTCGATCCAGTGGCGTGAGCAGGTGATCGAGCCCCTGTGGGAGAGCCGCACCGACCACATGATCATGTACCAGTTTGCCCAGAAGCTCGGCTTCGCCGACGAGCTGGTCAAGAACGTCAAGCTGGTCAAGGGCAAGGGCGGCATGGAGGAGCCCTCGGTCGAAGACATCCTGCGCGAGATCAACCGCAGCGTCTGGACCATTGGCTACACCGGCCAGAGCCCCGAGCGCCTGCAGGCCCACATGCGCAACATGGGTGCCTTCGACGTCAGAACCCTCAAGGCCAAGGGCCAGGTGATCGACAAGGTCAACGGCTACGACATGAGCGGCGACTATTTCGGTCTGCCCTGGCCCTGCTTCGGCACGCCCGAGCTCAAGCATCCCGGCTCGCCCAACCTGTACGACACCTCCAAGCACGTCATGGACGGCGGGGGCAACTTCCGCGCCAACTTCGGTGTCGAGCGTGATGGCAAGAGCCTGCTGGCCGAAGACGGCTCGCACTCGGTCGGCGCTGAAATCACCACGGGCTACCCCGAATTCGACCATGTGCTGCTGAAGAAGCTGGGCTGGTGGAACGACCTCTCCGAGGACGAGAAAGCCAAGGCCGAGGGCAAGAACTGGAAGACCGACCCGACCGGCGCGATCATCCGCGTGGCCATGGCCCACGGCTGCCACCCGTTTGGCAATGCCAAGGCCCGCGCCGTGGTGTGGAACTTCCCCGACGCCATTCCGCAGCACCGCGAGCCGATCTACGGCACGCGCCCCGACCTGGTGGCCAAGTACCCCAGCCACGACGACCAGAAGACCCGCTGGCGCCTGCCCATCCTCTACAAGTCGCTCCAGCAGAAGAACGTGGACGAGAAGGTGCACGAGAAGTACCCGCTCATCATGACCTCCGGCCGACTGGTCGAGTACGAGGGCGGCGGCGAGGAAACCCGCTCCAACCCCTGGCTGGCCGAGCTGCAGCAGGAGATGTTCGTCGAGCTCAACCCGCAGGCAGCGGCCGAACGTGGCATTCGCAACGGCGAGCGGGTGTGGGTGACCACCCCGACCGGCGCGCGCCTCAATGTGCAGGCCCTGGTGACGGAGCGTGTGGGACCGGACACCGTGTTCCTGCCGTTCCACTTCTCGGGCCGCTGGCAAGGCCAGGACATGAAGCCCTACTACCCCGATGGCGCCATGCCCGTCGTGCGAGGCGAGGCGGTCAACACCGCCACCACCTATGGCTACGACATCGTCACGATGATGCAGGAAACCAAGACCACCGTCTGCAACGTGGAGCGTGCGTAACCGCAGCCGCTCGCACAGGAGAACCACATGGCAAGAATGAAATTCATCTGCGATGCAGAGCGCTGCATCGAATGCAACGGCTGCGTCACGGCGTGCAAGAACGAACACGAAGTGCCTTGGGGCGTGAACCGCCGCCGGGTCGTGACCCTCAACGACGGCGTGCCCGGCGAGAAGTCGATCTCGGTGGCCTGTATGCATTGCAGCGATGCACCGTGCATGGCGGTGTGCCCCGTCAACTGCTTCTACCGCACCGAAGAGGGTGTGGTGCTGCACGACAAGGACGTGTGCATCGGCTGCGGCTACTGCTCCTACGCCTGCCCGTTCGGTGCGCCGCAGTTCCCCAGCAATGGCACCTTCGGTGTGCGCGGGAAAATGGACAAGTGCACCTTCTGCGCCGGCGGTCCCGAGGCCCATGGCAGCCAGAACGAGTTCGAGAAATACGGGCGCAACCGCCTGGCCGAGGGCAAGCTGCCGGCCTGCGCCGAGATGTGCTCGACCAAGGCCCTGCTGGCCGGCGACGGTGACGTCGTGGCCGACATCTTCCGCAGCCGCGTGCTGCGCCGCGGCAAAGGCGCCGAAGTCTGGGGCTGGGGAACGGCCTACGGCACCGCACAAGGAACCAAGTCATGAAGATGCAGCGCACCCTCACCATCGCCGCCGTGGCGGCCGCACTCTTGGGCCTCGCGGCTTGTGGCGAACAGCCGCAGGAAACGCGGTCTGGCGTGAAGCAGGACGCCGCGCCCTACAAAGGCGTGGGCAAAAGCCAGTATGCCCATGGCGGATGGAACGCCGGCGACCGCAGCAGCTGGGAACAGCAGCTGAAGACGCGTGCGCAGTATGGTCAGAACGACTACACCCGCATGCCCAACCAATAAGGGGAGCCCGTGATGCAACGCTCCTTGACTTCCCTGATCCAGCGGCTCGCCACGCCGCACGCCTGGGCGGCCGCTCTGCTGGCGCTCAGCTGCGGCTGGGCGAGCGCCCAGTCCACCCGGACTGAGGTGGTGCCGGACGATCCGGCGCCGCCGCCGGCTGCCACCGCACCGGCCGGTACCGGTGGCATCCGCAGTGCGAACATCTTCGAGATCGCACCGGACGCCAGCGCCGACCCGAACTACGCCAACCAGACCAACGCCGAGCGCAAGCAGGTGCAACCCGGCAACAACGCGCCCATGTGGCGTGACGTGAGCCGCGGCGTCACCGGCTACAGCAGCCTGCCTTACCTGGAGTCGGGCAACCTCATCCAGGGCTTTGTGCAGTACCCGGGCTCGCGCTTCACCAATGCCGGTGAAGCCTGGCGACAGGTCCGCAACGACTGGCTGATTCCCTACGGCGGTTCGCTGTTGCTCATCGTGGCCGTGGCCATTGCACTGTTCTACTGGCGCAAGGGCACGATTGGTTTGCACGGCCAGGAAACCGGCCGGGTGATCGAACGCTTCACGTACTTCGAGCGCGCGGCCCACTGGGTCAACGCAATCGCGTTCGTGGCGCTGGCCGTCTCCGGCATCATCATGGCGTTTGGCAAGTTCTTCCTGCTGCCCATCATCGGCAGCACGCTGTTCGGCTGGCTGGCGTATGCGCTGAAGAATGTCCACAACTTCACCGGTCCTCTGTTTGCCGTGTCCCTGGTGGTCGTGATCATCACTTTCGCCCGCGACAACCTGCCCAAGCGTGAAGACCTGGTGTGGCTGCTCAAAGGCGGCGGCATGTTTGGCGGGCACGAAGTGCCGTCACACCGCTTCAACGGCGGCGAGAAACTGCTGTTCTGGGGTGGCGTGTTCTTCTTTGGCCTGATCGTGGTGGGCTCCGGCCTGTTCCTCGACAAGATCGTGCCCGCAGTGGACTACACCCGCGGCAACATGCAGGTCGCTCACATGATCCACGCCGCGGCCTCGACGCTGATGATGGTGATGTTCATGGGCCACATCTACATGGGCACGCTGGGCATGCAGGGCGCCTACAAAGCCATGAGGACCGGCTATGTGGACGAGACCTGGGCCAAAGAGCATCACGAACTCTGGTACGACGACATCAAGGCCGGCAAGATTCCCGCGCAGCGAACCCATGCCGCCGCCGGGTCCGCCCCGGTCAGCGCACGGGCCGCGAAGGCCTGAGCTCCGTCACATTCAAGGAACTCCCATGAAACGCTTGCTTTTGTGCTCGGCCGTGCTGCTGAGCGTGGCGGCCCACGCCAAGCTGCCTGCCCCGGTGCTGACCGACGAGGCCAAGGCGAAAGCCGCCGAGACCGCTGCCCGGACCGCCTGGAACGCCAGGGTGGACGCTTACAAGCTCTGCCTGGCGCAGGACCGCGCCGCTGCCGCACACCAGAAGACTGCCCGTGCCCAGGGGCTGGAACTGAAGCCTGCCGTGGCCACCCCTGCGTGTGCCGATCCTGGTACGTTTGCGTATGTGCCGCCCAAGCCGATCGAAGCAGCAGGCGCCCACTCGCCGGCCGCCACGGCCATCAGCCCACCCAACACCAACGCCCCGGCGTCGGTGGTCGTTCCCCAGAAGCCCTGACCGCCAGCCACCTGGTTTTGTCGGGCCACCAGGGCCGCACCTTCGGGTGTCGGCCCTTTTTTGTTAGCCTATCCCCATGTCCATGCCCCACCTCACCCAGGCGCGCGTGCCGCTCACCCGCGAAGTTGAGGCGATGAACCCGTACGGCGAGCGGGAAATCATCGCGATCCCGGCCGAGCGAGATCTCACCGTCTATGTCGACAAGCGCGAGCTGGTGACGCTCATGACCCTGGGCGCGCAACCTGAATGGCTGGTACTGGGTTATTTGCTGAACCAGCGCCTCATTGCCTCGGTGGCCGATATCGAGTCGATCACGGTCGACTGGGATGTGGGCGCCGCCTCCGTCAAGACGCGCCAGGGCATCGAGCGCATTGAAGAACGGACCGCCAAGCGCGTGGTCACCACTGGCTGCGGACAGGGCAGTGTGTTCGGTAACCTGATGGACGAGATCGATGCCATCTGCCTGCCAGACGAGGTGGTGCTGCACCAGTCGTCGCTGTACGCCATCGTCAATGCGATCCGGCTGAAGGAGAGCACCTACAAGTCGGCCGGCTCGGTGCACGCCTGCGCCCTGTTCCAAGGGGAAGCGCTGCAGCTGTTCGTGGAAGATGTCGGGCGCCACAACGCGGTGGACACCATCGCAGGCTGGATGGCCCTGCAAGAGCAGGGCGGCTCTGGCGGACACAAGGTGTTCTACACCACCGGGCGGCTCACGAGCGAAATGGTCATCAAGTCGGCCCAGATGGGCGTGGCGGTGGTGGTTTCGCGCAGCGGCATCACCGAAATGGGGCTCGAGGTGGCCCAGCGCGTCGGCCTGTGCGCCATTGGCCGGGCCACCAACAAGCACTTCCTGTGCTACGCCCACCCCGAACGCCTGGTGCTGGACGCCATACCCCCGCCACCGGTGGCAGGGCGCGACCGAACCGCCTCGCACAGCTGACCGACGCGCCCGGCGACGCGAAGGGCGGCCCGTACGGCGGTATGGGGGTCCGCGGCGGGCTGCCGATTCGCCTGGGCGACATAAACTCCCGGTATCCGATGCACCGGCCTTGCCTTGCCTTCCCTAGCCAGGCCCATGCCCGCCACACCCCGTCTTTCGAAAGAACCCGATGAGTCGAGCACTCCACGTCATTGACCACCCGCTGGTGCAGCACAAGCTCACGCTGATGCGGCGCAAGGACACCAGCACCAAGAGCTTTCGCGAATTGGCACACGAGATCAGCATCCTGCTGGCCTACGAACTGACCCGCGACATGCCCATGCAGGAGGTGGAGATCGAAACGCCGCTTGAAAAGATGACCGCGCGCATGATCGACGGCAAGAAGGTGGTGCTCGCTTCCATCCTGCGCGCCGGCAACGGCTTTCTGGACGGCATGCTCCAGGTACTGCCGGCCGCGCGCGTGGGCCATATCGGCCTGTACCGCGATCCGACCACGCTGCAGGCGGTGGAATACTATTTCAAGATGCCCAGCGGCATGGAAGAGCGCGACGTGATCGTGCTCGATCCCATGCTGGCCACCGGCAACTCGGCGGTGGCGGCCGTGGAGCGCCTGAAGCAGCTCAAGCCACGGTCCATCCGTTTCGTGTGCCTGGTGTCCTGTCCGGAAGGCATCAAGACCTTCCACGACCACCATCCTGACGTGCCCATCTACACCCCCGCGGTGGACCGTGGCCTGAACGAGCACGGTTACATCGTGCCGGGGCTGGGGGACGCCGGCGACCGGATCTTCGGCACGAAGTAACGGTACCCCGCGCCGCTTCGCTCCACCCTCAAGGGGGCAGTGCCTGCGGCCCGGCAAAGCCGGTTCCGCGGCGTTCTGGGCGGGGCCTTTCGTACCGCAGGGATAAGGGTTGCCCAGTGCCCCTTCGCGTCCATCCCTGAAGAGGGCCTTGCCTGCGGCGACGAAGCCCGTTCCGTTCATGCTGGTGTGGTGCACGCCATGCCGGAAAGCCTGCGGGCACTTTGAGCTGGGTACCGTATCCACTCCTTGAACGACTTGGTCGGTCCCCCTGGGTGGGCGCTGGGCTGATCCCTTCGGTTAAGGTTGCTGCATGCAAAACAAACGTCCTTCTTTCTGGCAACTCGGCTGGCGCTCCATGGAGCGAGACTGGCGCGCGGGTGAGTTGCGGCTGCTGGTGCTGGCCGTGACGCTGGCGGTGGCGGCGCTGACCGCGGTGGGCTTCTTTGCCGACCGCCTGCAGAACGGCCTGGCGCGCGATGCGCGGGCGCTGATCGGTGGGGACGCGGTCATCAGCAGCGACAACCCGACGCCCCCCGCCTTCGAGGCACAGGCCCGCGCACTGGGCCTGGACACGGTGCAGACGCTGGGTTTTCCCACCATGGGGCGGGCGCGGGAGGAAGAGGGCGGAGCCGCGCGGCTGGTGGCACTGAAGGCGGTGGGGCAGGGCTATCCGCTGCGTGGCAGCCTGCGCGTGGCCGAAGCGCCGCAGGGGCCTGACACCGCCACGCGCGACATCCCAGCGCCCGGCACGGCCTGGGTGGACGCGGCCCTGCTCGTGGCACTGGACCTGCAGATGGGCCAGCCCCTGCTGCTGGGCGATGCATCCTTCACCGTCAGCCGCGTGATCGTGGTCGAGCCCGACCGTGGCGCGGGCTTCATGAGCTTTGCGCCGCGCGTCATGATCAACCACGCCGATCTCGCCGCCACCGCCTTGGTGCAGCCCGCCAGCCGCCTCACCTACCGGCTCGCCGTGGCGGGTGCGGATGCCCCCGTGGCCCAGTTCGTTCGGTGGGCCCGGGCCGAGACCGACAAGCCGGGTGTGCGCGGCCTGCGGCTCGAATCGCTCGAAGGCGGG
>JAGXRS010000012.1 GCA_018335615.1 Hydrogenophaga sp.
GGAAGTGGCAGCTGCCGCCGGGGTCGGCCAGAGCGGCGGGTGCGGTGAACAGGGACAGCAGCAGGGCCGCGGCGGCGATGGGGGTTTTCATGGGAGGTCCTTTCGGTGTGTTGTGTCGATGCAGGAGCGGTTCGGGGCGTGGCTTCACAGGCCGTCGCGGCTGGTGTCACGGGTGTCGTCCACCAACATGTCTTCGTGCGCGTGGCGGTGTTCGGCGGCGGGGAAACGGAATGCGTCGGCATGCACGTCGTGCTGGTAGCCATGCAGCTGGGTGAACAGCAGGTACACGCCAGCATAGAACAGGGCCAGGTTGGCCGCGTAGCTGAAGCGCTGGAACGAGGCGCGGTGTCGCCACAGCGAGAGCAGGCCCACCATCACCACCAGCGCGGCGATCTGGCCCAGCTCCACCCCCACGTTGAAGCTGAGGATGCGGCCCAGCACCTCGCCGGTGTCGTCGCCCAGCGGCAGTTGCTGCAGCCGGGTGGACAGGCCAAAGCCGTGCAACAGGCCGAAACCGAACACCATCCACAGCAGGTTAGGCGAGGCCATCTGGAAGTGCTTCTGGAAGCCGCCGTTGTTGTCAAACGCCTTGTACATCACGCTCAGGGCAATGACGGCATCGACCAGGTGGTAGTTCCAGGTGATCTGCATCAGCGTGGCGAACACCAGCGTGAGGCTGTGCCCCACGGTGAACACGGTGACGAACTTCACCACGTCCCTGAACGTGGCCAGGAAGAACAGCACGCCGAACAGGAACAGCAGGTGGTCGTACCCGGTGAGCATGTGGCTGGCGCCCAGGCCCACGTATTGCAGGTAGCCACCGTCCAGCATGCGCTGGCGATCGGCCTCGGAAATGCCGTGGGCCAGCACGGCCAGCGGCGTGAAGACGAGCGCGAGCCAGACGGCCGCGCTGCGCCAGCGAAGAAAAACAGACATGGAAGGAATCCTGTGAAACGGACGAACGGTGCCGCCGCCAGACCCGTGACACCCAGGCACGGGGCGGCCAGCGGCGCAGCAAACACGGGGCACCCGCAGGGCGCCCGAAAGCGTCAGCGTGTGGCCGTGCGCTGGGGCGGCCGCAGCAGCCCGCTGGGGTCGGCCGACGCGGGCTGCCACAGGGCCCAGGCGTGGGGCGGGCCGCCCGGCAGGTGCAGCGCCGCCAGGGCCACCGGCACCGGCAAGCCCTGCACCTGCCCGGCTTCGCCCGCGTGGGTGTGTTGCGGGCCGTGGCCGCTGTGGTCCGGGGCTTCGTTCCATTGCAGCGCGGCGTCCACGTCATGCCCCCGCGCATCCTGCTCGCCAGACGCATGCGCGTGGTGCCCGTGGTCGATGGCGTGTGCCAGTGCGTGCGCCAGGTGCTGCGCCTGCATGAGCCGCTGCCCGGGCAAGGCCCAGGCGGCCGACTGCAGCAGCAGGCCGAACAACAGGAACCAGGTGGTGAGGGTGGAGCGCACGGGCGGATTTTAGAGGGGTGGGACAGTTGGCGAGCGGACCTGCCGAGCGAGCTCTGGGCAAAGAGCTGTGAGCGCTGAGAAAGCACCACCTTTGTCTTATCCAACGTGCACAAACCCTTGGTGCTGAGATACAGTTGGTTACCTTTCGGGATGGGTTCCAGGCGTCAATCAATTGTCGGCGCCCGCCTGGATTGAACCGGGCGCTTCATTCATTGATTCTGGACATCCATTCCATGCGTGGAAAAGTGCGAAAGGAGGTGAATCGAAATTCGCACGGCTGCAGAGCGCATCGCATGTCACATCGTCTCCCGCCCCACGCAAGAGGTTGAAGACAGCACCACCGTCCGCTCTCACCGCCCTCTCAAAGAACGCAAATCCGCACCCCCAGCACGCGTCCATTCCCAGTTTTCCAGCAGCCTCTCAAGGAATTTAAAATGGCCATCCTGACCGCCTTCAACCCTTTTGACTATAGAAACATATATTCCGTTGCCGAAGCCATTCAGAGCACAAGCGTCATTGATTCAACAAAAATCATACTGACCGATTTTTTCGTGACTTATGAACTCGAGGGAGTCGGACTCAGCCGTATCAACGGCGAGATCACGGGAGAATTACAAGGCCTGAGCATCAATGTGTCCGATGAGCAGTACCTGACCCTCACCGGGGCATCGTACGATCTAGACAACCATTACCAGAGCGAGGGCTACCAACCACTAGACTCGTCCCGACTGTTCGGCATGACCGCCGAATTTGCCGCCATTTTGGCCGGCGATGACAAAATCTCCGGATCGAGCTTCGCCGACAGAATATCCGGCTTCAACGGGGCCGACACCATCTACGGCTTCGGCGGAAGCGACTGGCTTGAGGGCGGCGGTGGCGGCGATCTCATCTTTGGCGGTGCTGGCGCAGACACGCTCTTTGGTCAGTCGGGGAATGACACGCTGAATGGCGAGGATGGCGATGATTTCATCCGTGGCGGGGCGGGCGACGACGTGATCAACGGAGGGGCCGGGTTTGACCTGGCAGACTACCGGGATGCCACGGCCGGCGTCACCATCAACCTCAACGTTGTCACCCAGAACAACATCGCAGCAGGCGTCGGAACCGACAAGCTGTCCAATATCGAGTCGATTCGCGGAAGCAATTTCGGGGACACCCTCACCGGCAACGCGCTGGACAACTCTTTCAGGGGCGGCATGGGCAATGACACCATCGACGGCAGAGGCGGGTTCGACTGGGCCAGTTACCGGGATGCAACCGGTGCTGTCTATGTGAACCTTGCGCTCGGGCAGTCCACGGGCGCCGAAGGCACAGATCAACTGATCAATATCGAGGCCGTACGGGGCGGGGTTCATCATGACACCCTGATCGGTGACGGTGGCGACAACTGGCTGAGGGGCGGCCGTGGCAACGACACCCTGGACGGGGGCGCTGGGATCGACTGGGCCGACTATCTGGATGCAACGGGTGCCGTCACCGTCAGTCTGTTGAGCAACACATCGTCGGGCGCCGATGGCAATGACACATTGATCAACATCGAGCGCATTCGTGGGGGCAAATTTGCCGACGCCTTGACCGGCAACCACGCAGACAACGCGCTCAGAGGGGGTCTTGGAAATGACACGATCAACGGCCAAGGCGGATTTGATGTTGCCTCTTACTGGGATGCCAGAGGCAGCGTGACCGTCAACCTGTCCTTGGCGTCCAATCAGGCCACGGGCGCTGACGGAACGGATCAACTGATCAGCATCGAGGGGGTTTCGTCGGGTCACTTCGATGACCGCCTGACGGGGAACGCGGCAGACAACTGGCTCAGCGGCAACCGCGGCAACGACACGATCGACGGCGGCGGCGGTATTGACATGGCCAGCTACCGTGATGCCACCGGGAGTGTCAACGTGAACTTGTCAACCGGAATGGCAACTGGCGCCGATGGCAACGATGTGCTGCTGAGAATGGAAAATGTGGAGGGAGGAAATTTCGCCGACACCCTCACAGGAGATGCTGGGAACAATCTGCTTCGAGGACGCGGTGGCAACGATACCCTGGACGGCGGGGCAGGAATCGATACCGCCGACTACTCAGAAAAAACCAGTTCAGTGGTTGTCACGCTCAATGGCGCGACGGCGGTCAATGTGAGCGTGGGCGGCATTGTTGAAGACAGCATCAAAAACATCGAAAACGTCACCGGAGGCGCGGGAGCCGATACGCTGACAGGCGACGGCCTTGCCAACATGCTGACGGGCAATGCGGGTAACGATCTGCTACTGGGACTGGGCGGCAACGATGTGTTGCGCGGTGGTGCGGGCAAGGACACGCTGGATGGGGGCGCCGGGGCTGACACCGCCGACTATTCAGACAAGACCACCGCCGTCGTCGTGACCGTCGCCGGTTCCACAGACGCGACCGTCACCGTGGGTGGAGTGGCTGAAGACGTCATTCGCAACATCGAGCACGTCACCGGCGGCTCGGCCGCGGACCGATTGACCGGCAACGGACTGGCCAACACGCTCAAAGGCAACGCAGGCAACGATGTGCTGAATGGCAAAGGCGGCAACGACATTCTGCAAGGCGGAGCAGGACAGGACATGTTCCGTTTTGATACGGCTCTCAACAGCACCTCCAATGTCGATCGAATCGTCGACTTCACGGCCGTCGACGACACCATTCAACTTGCCCGCTCGATCTTTGGGTCACTGGGCACCACGACCGGCGTCATCAATTCGGCTCATTTCAAGACCATCGCCACCGGCGGCCAGACCGACAGCAATGATTTCATCGTTTATGACCAGTCCACGGGCGCCCTTTACTACGATGCCAACGGCAGTGTCAATGGCATGGCGGATGCGGTTCAGTTCGCCACACTGGGAACCAACCTCACCTTGACCCATGCGGATTTTGTGATGATCTGACCGCCAGCCCCACGGGTGAGAAAGCGAGATGTCCTTCCAGCATCTCCTCTTCTCACCCGAACGCCCACATTCTTCCGGACCCTGGGGTCGACTCCCTCCCGCTTGCCTCAACCAACCGCCTGGGCAACGGGTCCTTCATTCAAGCCGCCACATGCGCTTCCTCTTCATCCATCAAAACTTCCCGGGCCAGTTTCGTCATGTCGTCCAAGCGCTGGCCGACGATCCTGCCCATGAAGTGATCGGCATCGGCGATACAGGCAACGTCAAAGGCAGACCGGCTCTGCATCCCCGCCTGCGCGTGCTCGGCTATCAGCCATCCGGATCGGGTCACAAGGACACCCATCACTATGTGCGCGACTTCGAGAGCCACGTCCGACGAGGTCAGGCCGTTGTGCGGGTGCTCCTCAAGCTGCGTGACGAAGCCGGGTTCCGCCCGGACGTCGTCGTGGCCCATCCCGGCTGGGGCGAAGGCCTGTTTCTGAAGGACATTTTTCCCGAGGCCAGAATCGTCCAGTACTTCGAGTTCTATTACCACGGGGTAGAGGGGGATGTCAGCTTCGATCGCGAGTTCCCGAGCACGCTGGACGACCAGTTGCGCGTGCGCATCAAGAACAGCACCCAGCTGCACAGCCTGCTCGGCTGTGACCAAGGCCTCTCGCCCACGACGTGGCAGCAAACACGCTACCCGGCAGAGTTCAGACACAAGATCGAGGTCATTCACGAAGGCATCGACACGGGAGTGGTCAAACCGGCTCCCAGCGCCTGGGTGGAGATCAACGGTCAGCGCCTGCAGGCCGGCGACGAGATCGTCACCTACGTTGCCCGCAACCTGGAGCCCTACCGGGGCTTCCACTCGTTCATCCGGAGCCTGCCTGCGCTGCAGGCTCTCAGGCCAGGCGCCCGGGTCATCATCGTCGGTGGTGATGAGGTCAGTTACGGCAGGCGCCTGCCCAAGGGGCAATCCTACCGCCAGCGTTACTGTGCTGAAGTCCATGACCAGGTGGACTGGAGCAAGGTCTTTTTTGTGGGCAAGCTGCCTTATGGCGACTACCTCAAGGTGCTGCAAGTGTCGGCGGCCCATGTCTACCTGACCTACCCCTTCGTGCTGTCGTGGTCGATGCTGGAAGCCATGGCGGCGGGTTGCCTGATGGTGGCGTCGGACACCGCACCCGTGACCGAAGTCATCCGGGAAGGCGAAAACGGGTTGCTCGTGGATTTCTTCGATCCCGCGCGGCTGGCACAGCGGCTGGCCGAGGTGCTGGCCGATCCAGCGCCACTGAAGAAGCTGCGCGACAACGCTCGTCAGACCATCATCGAGCGCTACGACCTCAAGACCATCTGTCTGCCCAGGATGCTGAGCATCCTGCGCGGCGACTGAGCATCCCTCGCGCCGGCCCACCACAGTGCATCCAGACATGGGCGGCACCCCGTCGTTTCCCGGAGCCCTATCATCATCCGCACCGCCGAAAACCCCCTCTGGGCCCACCTGAAACCCACGCTGTGGATCGCTGGCGGCTTCAGCCTGTTCATCAACCTGATGATGCTGGCCCCCATCCTCTACATGCTGCAGGTGTTCGATCGGGTCCTGATCAGCCGCAGTGAACCCACCCTGTACATGCTGACGCTGGTCGTTGCCATCGCGCTGGTCGCCATGGCCTTTGTCGATCTGGCCAGAGGGCGATTGATGGTCCTGGCTGGTCGTCGGGTCGACCAGTTGCTGGGCGAGCGGGTGCTCAAGCACCTGATCCGCAACGCCAGCGCGGTCCATCGCACAACGGCGCTCTATGGGCTCAAGGACATTGCCACCTTGCGCGGGTTCCTGACCGGCAACAACGTCCTCGCGCTGTTCGATGCGCCCTGGCTGATGGTCTTCATTGTCATCATCTTCCTCTTTCATCCCTGGATGGGCGCCATCGCCGTCCTGGGATCAGCCGTCCTCCTGCTGCTCGCCTGGATCAACGAGAAGACCAACCGCGAGGAACTGGACCGCTACCAGGACGCATCCCGCCGGGCCGGGCAGTTCATGGACCAGGGCGTGCGCAATGCCGACGTGCTCAACAGCATGGGCATGACGCTGCGATTCGCCAACCAGTGGACGGACCTCAATGACGACGCACTCAACCGCATGCAGGCCTCCAGCGCAAGCATGGGCAGCATCCTGGCGCTCAGCAAGTTCGTGCGGCAGAGCATTCAGGTGGTCATGATGGGCATGGGCGTGTACCTGGTCATCCACGACAACCTGTCCCCCGGCATCATGATCGCGGGCACCATCCTGCTGGGCCGTGCAATGGCGCCTGTGGAGAGCCTCATCGGCAACTGGAACGGCCTGGTGGCCGCGCGATCGGCCTACGCACGGCTGCTCGAGCTCTTCCCGGCCATCTTTGACCCCGCCGAACGCCAGGCCCTGCCGCCGCCCTGGGGCCGTGTTCAGGTGGAGCGTGCGTTCCTGGCCGGGAACGACCAGGACCGACCCATCCTGCGCCAGGTCGATTTCGACCTGCCCGC
>JAGXRS010000013.1 GCA_018335615.1 Hydrogenophaga sp.
TGTCCAGCGCCTGGCAGCGCTGGAGGCCGAGGCGCAGGCGCTGCGCGGCCAGGGGGCCCAAGCCAGTACCACCATTGCCGAGCTGAATGGCCGGCTGGCCAGTGCCGAGTCGGGGCGGTACCTCAACGGTGTCGTCTATGCACTGGGTTTTGCGCTGCTCCTGGCGCTGCTGGCGCTGGCGTTGTTGTGGCGCAGGCTCGTGTCTGGACGCGGCGGAGAATCCGGGCTCGCCTGGTGGGCTGCCGACGACGCTTCCATGACGTCCCTGCGCAAACACGACGATGCGACCGAGATGGCGCCCCTGGATCTCGATCTCACGCTTGCCGCGGACTCGTCGATGGGCGACTTCCCTCCGCTATCGGGATCGCTTGGAGCGCTGGACAGCCTCCCGCCCAGCGACAAACGCCTGCCCTCGCTGAGCGGGCGAGACCGGCGCGACTTTGCGCCGAGCCTGCCCGGCATGGCTCGATCGATGGCCACCGAGGAATTGTTCGACGTTCAGCAGCAAGCCGAATTCTTCATGTCGCTGGGCAACGACGACCAGGCCGTCAAGGTTCTGCGCAACCACCTCGCCGACAGCCCGGAGCCCAGTGCACTGGCGTACCTGGACCTGCTCATGCTCTACCACCGGTTGGGACGGCGTGACGATTACGAGCAAGCCCGGGCCGAGTTCAACCAGGTGTTCAATGCTGGCGCTCCGCCCTTTGATCAGTACTCCGACGAGAGCCGGGGTCTGGAAGACTACGAGGCGGCGTTCGGCCGCATCCAGGCCCTCTGGCCGGACCCCCGCGTGCTCGATGTCATCGAAGAGTCGATCTTCCGCGACCCAGGTAACGCGGAGACCGCGGTGTTCGACCTCGAGGCGTATCGCGAACTGCTGCTGTTGCACGCGATGGCCAAAGACATGATCAAGCGCGAAGTCGGCACGTCAAAGCCCGCGCTCGATTTTCAGCACACCAATGTCGAGCCCCTGAAAGCGGCCGCGAAAAAAGTGGCTGTCCGGGCGGCTGCAGGTGCGGCCAGTGCGACGGGTGTGGCGGCCACTGGTGTCGGTGCGGCGGTGGGTGCCGAAGTTGCTGGAGCGGTGGTGAGCCTTGCCGGTGCTGCAGTGGGTGGCGATGCGCTGGAGGAGGTCGCGCCAAGGGTCCAGGACATCGCCCCGGTTGACCTTGATGTCGAGGAAGCGGACGGTGCTTCACCACCGGGATCAGAACCGGTGGCACTGGATGTGGACCTGAGTGACCTGTCGACTTTTTCCATGTTCGAAGCCCTGGTGCTGCTGCACTCGATGGCCAAGGACATGATCAAGCATGAAGAGCTCACTTCGGAAATGGCGGACGAGGCTCAGCACGCAGAAGTCCCTCCGCTGAACATGGAGGAGGTGGATGCCGCCGCTGAGCCCATGGGTGCCCCCTCGTTGGATGGGGACCCGCTGGCCGACTCTTCCGCCGGCGATGGCGTTCTCGCCGTTGCGAAGACGGATCCGGATGGGCTGGATCTGGACCTGAGCGAGACGTCGGATTTCTCTCTGTTCGAAACCGCGCTTCCCCAGCTGCCCGGGAATGTCGAGCCTGCCGCCCCGGCTCTGTCGAACCAAGCACATCCTGCCAGCCAGCCGGGAAATCTCATCGAGTTCGAGATGCCGGACTTCCTGATGCCGGAAGATCCATGGTCCTCAGAGCGCGGCAGGCGACCCCCCGGTGCCTGAGCCGCAGCTCAGCGGCGCACCTGCAACGCGCCCGGGTTGACGATGTTCGTCGGTGTCCCTTTGATGAAGTTCACCACGTTGTCAAAGGCCGACGAGAAGTAGGTCTCGTAGCTCTCTTGCTCCACGTACCCGATATGCGGCGTGCAGATGCAGTTCTCCAGCCGCAGCAGGGCATGCCCCTGCAGGATGGGTTCGGACTCGAACACATCCACCGCGGCCATGCCCGGGCGTCCCCGGTTGAGCCCGGCCAGCAGGGCGTCCGCTTCGATGAGCTCGGCTCGCGATGTGTTCACCAGCAGGGAAGTGGGTTTCATCCGGGAGAGATCGTCCAGCGTCACGCATCCCACGCTGGCTTCTCCCAGCCGCAAGTGGAGCGACAGAACGTCGCAGGTTTCGAAGAAGCCTTCCTTCGACGTGGCCACGTCATGGCCATCCGCCAGAGCCCTGGTGCGAGACGCTTCGCTGCCCCATATCACCACGCGCATGCCAAACGCCCGGCCGTAGCCGGCCACCAGCGCACCGATGCGACCATAGCCCCAGATCCCCAGTATCTTGCCCCGCAGCACCATTCCGATCCCGAAGTTCACGGGCATCGATGACGACTTCAGCCCGGACTGCTGCCATGCACCATGTTTGAGGCTGGCCACATACTGGGGCAGGCGGCGCATGGAGGCCATGATGAGCGACCAGGTGAGTTCGGCGGTTGAAAACGGCAGGCCCACGCCTTCGGCCACCGCCACGCCCCGTTCCGTACACGCCGCCACATCCAGGTGCGCACCCACCCGGCCGGTCTGGGCAATGAGCTTCAGCCGGGGAAGTTTTTCGACCAACTGCCGCGATATTTGCGAGCGCTCGCGGATCAGCACCAGTACATCGGCGTCCCGCAAGCGCACCGCCAGTTGCCCAACCCCCTTGACGGTGTTGGTGAACACTTTGGCGGGGTAGGGCTCGAGCTTCTCGGCGCACTGCAGCTTGCGCACAGCGTCTTGATAGTCATCAAGGATCACAATATTCATGGCCGTATTGTGCCCGCAGGCCCAGGCCTGCCCTTCAGGAAACAGGTCGATCTCCCTGCTCCGTGGCGGCCAGCCGATCCAGCTCGGCGCATACATCGCCGATGCGCCCCGATATCACCACGCGCCCATCGGCACGAAGCACACCGTCCTCTGCGCTGCGGGCCACGCGCGCCGCGCAGGTGCGTGTGGCACCTGGTGCTGGTGCCAAGGCGAAGCCTGCGGAAGGCGCCCGGGTTGATCGGCCGAGCCAGCCCGCTTTGGCAAATGGCGCGAGGGGTTGCGGTGGTGTGCAAGCCGCAGGTGCCAATGCCGGCGCCAGCAAGCTGTCGATCATGTGCAAAGGCTCGCGCCAGGTGCGTGAGTTGAAGAAAATTCCCATGCGAAACTCCTTGGAGGGGTTGAACACAGGCAGGATTGAGAAGATATTCGCCAGCGCAGGGATGTGCCTTTCCGGCGGGACAGCCGCCTTCCAGACCAAACGCCCGCCACCTGCTGAGGCGACGAGAGGGCCGCCGCCTTACAGTTGAAAGCTGTTGCGGATGAGGCCCACAGCCAGGCCCTCGATGGCGAAGGCGTTGTCGCCCGGCGCCACCACGATGGTGGTGTAGTCCGGGTTTTCGGGGCGCAGCTCGATGACGCTGTGAACGCGTACAAATCGCTTCACCGTCACCTCGTCCCCCAGACGCGCCACCACGATCTGGCCATTCTTGGCGTCTTGGGCAGACTGCACCGCCAGCAAATCCCCGTCGATGATGCCCACGTCGCGCATCGACATGCCCCGCACACGCAGCAGGTAGTCGGGTTTTTGTTGAAACAGACTGGGCTCGACCTGGTAGGTCTGATCAACATGCTCTTGGGCAAGAATGGGCGAGCCGGCCGCCACACGCCCCACCAACGGCAGCAACAGCGGCTTGAAGCTGGCCAACGCCGGTGTAAGCTGGTGGCCGCGCGCTTCATTGATGGAGCGCAGGTCCTCAGAGCGCAGTCGAATGCCGCGCGATGTGCCGCTGACGAGTTCGATGGCTCCTTTGCGTGCCAGGGCCTGCAGGTGTTCCTCGGCCGCATTGGGTGATTTGAAGCCCAGCTCGGTGGCGATTTCTGCCCGGGTGGGGGGCGCGCCGGTTCGCGCGATCGCGTGCTGGATGAGTTCCAGGATCTGCTGCTGGCGTGCGGTGAGCTTGGCAGGATAAAACGGTGACTCGTGCATGGGCAACCTCATGAGTGGGCGGATGACGGACAGTCGAATGCCGGGAAACTGTTCGCACATCCAGTACCTGTATTTTTCATCAGTTTCGAGGTGGCGGCAAGTGGAAACTTTTGTGGATGTGTCGCCTGTGCGGCAACGCGTGGTGGTGTTGGGTACCGGCGGCACCATCGCCGGTCGCGCCAGCCGTCGCGATGACAACGTGGGCTACACGGCGGCCCAGATCACGGTGGAGGACCTCGTCGCCTCCGTTCCCGTTTTTGAGGGACTTGCGCTCGACGTGGAGCAGGTCGCTCAGGTCGACAGCAAAGACATGGCGTTCGCTGTGTGGCAGGCGTTGGCGCAGCGACTGGCGTTTCACCTGGCACGGCCGGAGGTTGACGCGGTCGTGGTGACGCACGGGACGGACACGCTGGAAGAAACCGCGTTTTTTCTCCATCGGGTGCTGGACGCGCGCAAGCCGGTCGTGCTGACCTGCGCCATGCGACCGGCGACGGCATGGATCCCCGATGGACCCCAGAACCTGGTGGACGCGATGGTGGTCGCCCGCCACCCCGGCGCCCGGGGTGTGCTCGTCGTCTGCGCGGGTCGTGTCCACAGTGCGTTGGATGTGGCCAAGACGCACACCTACCAGCTGGACGCATTTGACTCGGGCGACGCAGGGCCCTTGGCCCGCGTGACTGAAGGAGTCGTGCAGCTGTTCAGGGCGTGGCCTGAGCCGTCGGGTTGGCAAACGGCGGATTCGTCCGCGGCTTGGGACGGGCTGCTTGGGGCCCGTGAGATGCCGAGGGTGGTGGTCCTGACGAGCCACGCCGACGCGGACGCCACGCAGGTGGACGCGCTCTTGGCTTACGCGCGGTCGCACCCCGAGTCCGCGGTGCGCGGCATCGTGGTCGCCGGCACGGGCAGCGGCACGGTCCATGCACGGCTGGAGGCTGCGCTGCTGAGGGCGCAAGTGCAGGGTGTGCGG
>JAGXRS010000014.1 GCA_018335615.1 Hydrogenophaga sp.
CCGGCAGCCCGAGCCGGGCCGCGAGCTGCACGGCGGCCACGACATGACGCTCGTCGTCCACGCGGCCGGCGCGCTGCAGCTCGATGTAGAAGCGGTGCGTGAACAGGCCGGCCAGTTGCAAGGCCACGTCCATCGCGCGCTGGGTGTCCCCCTGGATCAGCGCCTGCCCCACAGGCCCGGCCTGTGCGCCCGAGAGCATGAGCAGGCCCGCGTTGAGTTCCTCCAGCCATTCGCGCCGGATCACCGCGCCGCCGCGGCCGTCGTTGCGCGTCCAGGCGCGCGCGAGCAGTTCGCTCAGGTTCAGATAGCCCTGCTTGTCCTGCACCAGCAGCACCACACGGGGCGTCACCGCCTGGTGGCTGCCGGGCATGGCGCCAGGGGTTTCGTCTGCAAAACCTTGCAGCATCACCTCGGCCCCCAGCACCGGCTTCACGCCCGCGCCGCGCGCGGCCTTGTAGAACTTGACCGCGCCGAACAGGTTGTTCAGGTCGGTGATGGCCAGGGCGGGCTGGCGGTCGGCCGCCGCAGCGGCCACCACGTCGTCGATGCGGTTGGTGCCGTCAACGACGGAAAATTCGGTGTGCAGGCGCAGGTGGATAAACATCGGGCCATTTTAGGAGTCCAGACTCAGCCATTCGACGCTGAATCAGGCAATCCGGACACCGGCCGACAAGGGGCAGACACCGTTCGGCAACGGCTCCGCCTACCGGCTCACCGGCGTCAACGTCTCAACCTCAAAGCCCACCACGTTGCGGCTGTCCTTGCTGAACTCCACGCCGATGAGGTGGATGGGTTCGCCCCGGGCGCGGTATTTGTCAGCGTAGCCCTTGTCCTTGATCTGCTGCAGCGCCTTGCCCTGCGGGGTCAGCTCCACCACTTTGAACTCGAACAACAGCACCTCGCCGTTGAACAGCACCGACATGTCCAGGCGCCCGTGGTTGGTGGCATCTTCCAGCCGGATGTCCAGCCCCAGCGCGGCAAAGTAGCTGTAGAAGATGCTGGCGTAGTAACCCTCGAACTGGGCCAGCTGGTTCTTGCGGTACCCGTCATTCGGGATGCTGGCAAAGAAGGCGTGGAAAAGGTCCTTGAGGCCAGCGAAGTCCCGCCCGGACAACAGCCGGTACAAACGACCGATGTGGGGACCGGGAATGGCCAGGCCACCGCTCAGGTGTTGCAGCAAACTGTCGTTCAAGCTGGCCTGCACCTCCAGGTTGGGGTATTTGAGCGTCAGCTCCAGCTGCCCGGGAATCTCCCAGGCCGAGTCGATGGTCAGGTAACCCGCCTGGAACATCAGGGCCTCGACGGGAATGTGGTCCACATCGAAGGTGGAGAGCAGCTTCTCGTGCGCCACCACCTGGCTCAGATTCGGCGTGAAAAACTGCCGCTCGGCCAGCAGCTGGATGAGAAAGGTGGGGGTGCCGGTTTCGAACCAGTAGGGTTTGAATTTGCGATTGCTGAACAGCAGCAGCAGATCAAACGGGTTGTACACGCTGGTGCCCAGCCAGTTGTATCCGTTGTACCAGTTGCGGATGTGCTCCCGGTCCAGTCCCGGCAGTTCAGGCGCGAAGACCGTGTCCACATCCTCGTCGGTGTAGCCGCAAATGGCGCTGTAGCGGGCATCCAGGGTGATGTCTTGTAGGTTGTTCAGGCCTGAAAACAGGCTGACTTTGCTGACTTTGGAAACGCCAGTGAGGAAGACGAACTTCAAATGCGCATCGGCATCCTTGAGCACCGAATACAGGTCTTTCAAGCCCTCGCGCATGTCGATGGCAACAGTGGAGTCGGTGATGTTGTCGAGGATGGGTTTGTCGTATTCGTCGATCAACACCACCACGCGCTGACCGGTTTTGGCGTGGATGCGCTGGATCAGGTCAATGAAGCGGCTGCGGGCATCGGGAAACTGGGCGGCCAAGCCCAGCCTGGTCTCATGTTCGTGCAGCTTCTGGTGCAGGGCAGCGCGCAGGTCTGCCAAGGTTTTCAGCACACCCGCACCAAAGCTGATACGGATGACCGGATGCTTCTTCGTCCAGTCCCACCGGGCTTCCGCCGCCAGCCCTTTGAACAGCTCGGCGTTGCCCTCGAACAGTTCCTTCAGCGTGTCCAGAAACAGACTTTTGCCAAAGCGGCGCGGACGGCTCAGGAAATACGCCTTGCCAGTGTTGATCAGGTCCAGCGCGTAGCCTGACTTGTCCACGTAGTAGTGGCCGTCCTCAATGATCTCGCTGAACGTCTGGATGCCGATGGGCAGCCGTCGGCGGGGCTGTGCGTCGGGAGCATCGGTGGCGGTGGGCGTCATGGCGATCATTCTGGCATGCACCCCGCAGGCAAAGCCACTGCGGGCCAACAGCAGAAACCCTCAATCCCGCAGGATGAACAGCACTTCCGAATGGAACTCCCGGCTGTACAGGATGGCCACCACGATGCCGGTGGCCACCACCATGGCCAGCGGGGACACGAACCAGGCCAGTGCGGCAAAGGAGAAGTAGTAGGCCCGCAAGCCGTCGTTGAAGGTTTCGGCCGCTGAGCCCACCATGGCAGCGGCGCGGTCGGCGTAGAGCTTGCGGTCGAACTTGCCCGATTCGAAGTCTTCCGGCGCCGGCATCGCCCCGATGACCAGCGCGACAAAGGTGTACTGGCGCATGCACCACGAAAAACGGAAGAAGGCGTAAACGAAGATCGCCACCAGCACGAGCACCTTGAACTCAAAGACCACCAGGGTGGTGGTCTGGGCGAACGGGATCTCGCTCATCAGTTCGGCGGCCTTGTCGGTGGTGCCGAGCAGGGCAAACAGGCCACCGATGACCAGAATCGACGTGGACGAGAAGAACGAGGGCGTCTGGGAGAGCGTCTGCGTGATCAGGCCGTCGAGCATGCGCGGGTCGCGGGCCGTGGCCTGGCGCATCCAGTAGGCGCGGTAGCGGTTGGTGGTGACCAGCAGGGACGAGCGCCGCAACCCCCACACCCGGGCAAACCAGGCGTAACCGATCCACAAAGCAAAAAAGCAGACCAGCGCCAGCCAGTCTGCCCAGGGAAGGATGTTGACGATCTTCATGGAAGGAAATGTAAGCGCCGCAGCGCCCTGCCTTCCCGGAGCACGCTCAGCCTTTGATGCGCTGGGCCGTTTGGGCGACGCGCTCGCCGAACAGGCGCGCCGTTTCCAGGTCGCCGGGCAGCATCTCGTTGGCACCCGCGTCGGACGGGCTCTGCGCCATCGCGCCCGCGAAGGAGCCGACGTAGTTCACGTCGTTGCGCTGCGCGGCCTTGCTGTTGGCGGGCATCAGGCCGGTGCCGACCCACAGGCCGCTGTGCTGCATGGCCAGCGTGAACAGGTAGTGCAGCGTGGAGTGCTTGTCGCCGTTCATGGTGGCGCTGTTGGTGAAACCGGCAAACAGCTTGTCTTTCCACTGCTGGCTGAACCAGGGCTTGCTGCTGGCATCGGCAAACTTCTTGAACTGCCAGCTCACGCTGCCCATGTAGGTGGGCGAGCCCATGATGATGGCATCGGCTTCGTTCAGCGCCTCCCAGCCGCCTTCGGGCAGGTTGCCCTCGGCATCGATGGCGATCAGCTCGGCGCCTGCGCCCTGCGCCACCGACTGCGCCATGCGCTGGGTGTGGCCGTAACCGGAATGAAAAACAACAACGACTTTTGCCATGTGGAGAACTCCTGAAAAAACAGCCCGGCGACTGCTGCGCCAGGGCGGGTGGTAAAGCAACGAAAAGGGACGGAACGCCGCGCTCAGGGCGCCAGATCAAACACCAGCACCTCGGCCTGCTCACCCTCGCTCAGCACGAGGCGGGATTCGTCGGCCATCACCGCCGCATCGCCGGCCCGCAGCGCCCGGCCATTGACGTGCAGCGTGCCGCGCACCAGGTGCACATAGGCCTTGCGCTGGGGATCGAGATCCAGCTGCGCGCGCTCGGCGCCGTCGAACAGGCCCGCGTACAGCGCCGCATCGGCATGGACCGTGACCGATCCTTCGGCACCGTCGGGCGAGGCCACCAGCCGCAGGCGGCCGCGCTTGTCGGTCTCGGGAAAGCTCTTCTGCTCGTAGCCCGGCGCGATGCCGCGCACGTTGGGCTCGACCCAGATCTGCAGGAAGTGCGTGGTCTGGTCGGGCGCGTGGTTGAACTCGCTGTGGCGCACGCCGCTGCCGGCACTCATGCGCTGCACGTCACCGGGCGGGATGCCTTTGATGTTGCCCATGCTGTCCTTGTGGGCCAGATTGCCTTCAAGCACGTAGCTGATGATCTCCATGTCGCGGTGGCCGTGCGTGCCAAAGCCGGTGCCGGGGGCGATGCGGTCTTCGTTGATCACCCGCAGGTTGCCCCAGCCCATCCAGGCGGGATCGAAGTACTCGGCAAACGAAAACGAGTGGTGGCTTTTCAGCCAGCCGTGGTCCGCGAAACCGCGGGCTTCGGCGCGTCGAATCTGCAGCATATCGGGGTCCTTTTCATCGGGTGACCGGCGAGGAAGCGCCGTTTCGTGGGTGAATTATGCGGAGGCCATCTGTTGTTTCGTTCGCACGGATTTGCTGGCATCATTCGATTAATTTGAACAACAAGGACCGCGCCATGTCCACCGCCAGCCCCCGAAGCGCCTTGTCTCCCGAAAACCTCGGCCTGCTGGAGGCCGTGGCCCGTCTGGGCAGCATGGCCGCCGCCGCGCGCGAGCTCGGCCTGGTGCCCAGCGCCCTGACCTACCGCGTGCGCCAGATCGAGGACGCGCTGGACGTGCTGCTGTTCGACCGCCGCGCCCGCCGCGCCCAGCTCACGCCGGCCGGCGCCGAGTTGCTGCGCTCGGGCCAGTACCTGCTGGACGAACTCGACGCCGTGGCACAACGGGTCAAGCGCGTCGCCACGGGCTGGGAACCTCAGCTGACCATTGCCGCGGACGCGCTGATCGCCCGGGCCACGCTGTTCGAGCTGTGCGAAGCCTTCTACGCCGAGGGCGCGCCCACGCGCCTGAAGCTTCGGGCCGAAACCCTCTCGGGCACGCTGGAGGCCTTGCAGAGCGGGCAGGCCGACCTGGCGCTCGGCGTGTCGGGCGAGCTGGCGCAGGGCGATGTGCAGAGCGCCCCGCTGGGCACTGTGTCGTTCGTCTTTGCCGTGGCGCCGCACCACCCGCTGGCCGCCACCACACACAGCCTGAACGACGACGAACTGCGCCAGCACCGCGCCGTGGCGGTGGCCGACAGCACGCAGCGCGGCAATGGCATGACACACAACCTGCTGCCCGGGCAGGACGTGCTCACCGTGCCCAGCATGCAGCACAAGCTGGAAGCCCAGCTGCGCGGCATCGGTGCGGGCTTCCTGCCGCTGCCGCTCGCGCAGCCTTTCATCGTGGCGGGCCGGCTCGTGGTGAAAGCGGTGCGCCGCCCCAACCGCACCATTCGCGCCGCTTACGCCTGGCGCCAACCCCGGGGT
>JAGXRS010000015.1 GCA_018335615.1 Hydrogenophaga sp.
GGGGTGTCGGCTGGACCGCCCGGACCAGATGCGGCCGGTCGGTGGGGGCCGTTGCCCGCCGCCGATCCACGCCAGGGTGTGTGGCCTCATTCAACGTTCTGGCGCGCTCGTGCGTCCGGAATTTGTCACACAAACGTCACCGTGTCGTTCAATAATGGACTCAAGAGGTGCAGCCGCGCTGCCGGTCGGCGGGATCGGTGGCAGCAAGCGCCCGATCATTGGAATTCATGAGCGCCCCTGCACACCACCGACTGCATTTTCTGGATCGCGACCACAGCATCCTCGCCTTCAATGAGCGTGTGCTGGACTGGGCCCGGCGCGCCGATGTCCCCCTGCTGGAGCGCCTGCGCTACCTCTGCATCGTGTCGAGCAACCTCGACGAGTTTTTCGAGGTTCGCATGGCGCCCCACCTGGCGGCGCGCAAGGCCAACGAACAGCGGGGGCCCGTCACCGCGGAAACCCACGACCGTGTCTCGGCGAAGGTGCATGCCCTGGTGGCACAGCAGTACGCCATTTACAACGACGAAGTGCTGCCCCTGCTGGAGAAGAAGGGCATCAAGCTGGTGAACCACGGCGAGCGCAACCCGCGCCAGCGCCGCTGGGTGAAAGAGTTCTTTGTGCGCGAGGTGCAACCCCTGCTGATGCCGGTGGGCCTGGACCCGGCGCACCCGTTCCCGCAGGTGGCCAACAAGTCGCTGAACTTCATCGTGCGGCTGACCGGCAAGGATGCCTTTGGCCGCGAGAACGAAATCGCGATTGTGAAAGTGCCGCGCATCCTGCCGCGTTTCTTCCGCATGCCGCCCATCAAAGGCTCGAAGCAGACGCACTTCGTGTCGATTTCCAGCCTCATCCGCTCGCACCTGGCCGACCTGTTTCCAGGCCGGCAGGTGACCGAGTTTTCGCAGTTCCGGGTCACCCGGCACTCCGATCTGGCGGTGGACGAGGAAGAGGTGAAGAACCTGCGCACCGCGCTGCGCAAGGGCTTGCAGCAGCGCCACTATGGCGAGGCCCTGCGGCTGGAGGTGTCGGCCGGCACCTCCGAGTACCTGGCGAACTTCCTGCTGGCGCAGTTTGCCTTGCCCGAAGCGGCGCTCTACCGTGTGCCGGGGCCGGTGAACCTGGTGCGCCTGAACCAGCTGATCGACCAGGTGGACGCGCCGGCCCTGCGCTTTGAGGGCTACAAGGCTGGCTGGCCGCTGCAGCTCACGCCCGGGCAGTCGTACTTCGACCGGCTGCAACGGGGTGACGTGCTGATCCACCAGCCCTACGAGAGTTTTGACGCCGTGCTGGCCTTTCTGCGCGAAGCGGTGGAAGACCCCGACGTGCTGGCGATCAAGCAAACCATCTACCGCACCGGCGCCAAGTCCGAGCTGATGAACCTGCTGCGCGAAGCGGTGCGCCGCGGCAAGGAAGTGACGGCGGTGGTGGAGCTGAAGGCGCGCTTCGACGAAGAGGCCAACATCAACTACGCCGAGCACCTCGAATCGGTGGGTGCGCAGGTGGTGTACGGCGTGGTGGGGCTCAAGACGCACGCCAAGATGCTGCTGGTGACGCGGCGGGAAAACGGCAGCCTGCGCCGCTACGCGCACCTGTCCACGGGCAACTACAATCCCGGCACGGCCCGGCTCTACACCGACCTGAGCTACCTCACGGCCGACGATGCCCTCACCGCCGACCTGGACCAGATTTTTCTGCATCTGGCGAGCCAGAACCGCCTGCCCCGGCTGAACAAGGTGGTGATGGCGCCGTTCCACCTGCACCGGGCCATGCTCGAAAAGGTGGAAGCAGCGGGGACGGCGGCCAAGGCAGGCCAGTCAGCCCGCATCGTGCTCAAGATGAACGCGCTCACCGACGAGCCACTGGCCCGCGCGCTGGC
Organism: Hydrogenophaga sp.; assembly: GCA_018335615.1. Classification (GTDB taxonomy): domain Bacteria; phylum Pseudomonadota; class Gammaproteobacteria; order Burkholderiales; family Burkholderiaceae_C; genus Hydrogenophaga. Next base: position 1,877 of record JAGXRS010000015.1, read on the forward strand.
GCACGCGTCGCAGGCGGGGGTGTCGATCGACCTCATCGTGCGGGGGGCCTGCATCCTGCCCGCGCAGGTGCCGGGCGTCACCGAGAACGTGCGCATCCGCTCGGTGATCGGGCGCTTGCTCGAACATTCGCGGGTCTGCTATTTCCAGGTCAACGGACAGGAAGATTTGTGGCTCAGCAGTGCCGACTGGATGAACCGCAACATGCTGCGGCGTGTGGAACTGGCCTGGCCGGTCACCGACCCGGTCTTGCGCCAGCGCGTCATCGACGAGTGCCTGAACGCCTACCTGAACGACACCCGGGACGCCTGGCTGCTGCAGCCCGACGGGCACTATGTGCGCGCCGCCGGCCTTGGAGCGGGCAAGACCCGGGCAGCGCTGCATTCGGCCCAGGCGAGCCTGATGGCACGCTATGGCAGCAAGGCCACCGACTAGCGCAAAGACCGGTATGGACCTCATCATCTGGCGCCATGCCGAGGCGCACGAGCACCCCGAACCCCTGCAGGGGCGTCCCGGCGATCCACTGGACCTGGTGCGCCGCCTCACACCGCGGGGCGAGAAGCAGGCCGCTCGCATGGCCGCCTGGCTGGACCGCCAGCTGCCCGAGAGCACGCGGGTGTTCGCCAGCCAGGCCCAGCGCGCGGACCAGACCGTACAGGCGCTGGGGCGGCGCTACCGGTATCGCGATGAACTGCTGCCCGGCCGCCACGCCCTGCCGCTGCTGGACCTGGCGCAGTGGCCCCATGCCCGTTCACCCGTGCTGCTCGTGGGCCATCAGCCTACTCTGGGGCAGCTCATGGCCCATCTGCTGGGCCTGTCCGCGCAAGAGTGCCCGGTGAAAAAAGGCGCTGTGTGGTGGCTGCGTTACCGTGAACGCGACGGCAAGCCGCAGGCGGTGGTGGTGACGGTGCAAACGCCCGAGATGTTGTAGGGCAGGGCGGGCATTCAGCGCACGTCGGCGGTGAATTTCCAGGCGGTCTTCTGCCAGGCCAGCACCTCTTCGCCGAGCAGCCAGGCCGACTGCGGATAGCGTTTGGCCCAGCCCGGGTTGGTGCTGAGCTTGAACGCGCCGGCCTTGAAGCTCAGCTTGACCGATTCGTGCTCCGGCATCTGACGCGCGTGACACAGCAGCACCGCCAGGCGCAGGCACATCAGCTGCTTGGCGAACAGTTCGTCTTCCAGCGACTGTTCGAGCTTGCGCAGCTTGCCCCGCTGGCCCAACACCAGCTGGCTCATGCGGTGCAGTTCGGAGAAAGAAAAACCCGGGGCGTCCACGTTGTCGAGGATGTAGGCACCGTGGTGGTACGAGCGCTCGTGTGAAATGTGCGTGCCGATCTCGTGCAGGCGCGCAGCCCAGGCGAGTTTCTGGGAGTAGGGCTCGCTGTGGGCGTCCACCGCGGCAATCTGTGAGAAGAGGGCGGTGCTCACGCTGCTCACCCGCTGCGCCTGCGCTTCGTCGGCCGAGAAGCGGGCGGCCAGCCAGCGCACCGTGCGCTCGCGCACGTCGCCACCGTCGGTGTCGCGGTCGATCAGGTCGTACAGCGCTCCCTGGCGCAGCGCGCCCTGTGCTGGCACCAGTTGCTGGATGTCGAACAGGTCAACAATGGCGCGCAGCACACTCACACCGCCCGCCAGCACCGGGCGGCGGTCTTCCTTCAGCCCTTCCAGCCTGATCTGGTCCGCCTGCCCGATCTGGATCAGGCGATCCACCAGCCAGTCCAGGCCGGAGCGGGTCACCACGCCGGAAGCCCAGCCGTTGGCGGCCAGCACGTCGGCCACCGCGCTCACGGTGCCCGACGAGCCGTAGGCCACGGTCCATTCCGAGGGCGGGAAGCTGTCCAGTGCCTGGTCGAGCACCGCCTTGGCGGCCACCTCGGCGGTGCGAAAGGCCGCTGCCGTGAGCTGGCCTTTGGGGAAGTAACGGGTGGACCAGGCCACGCTGCCGAGCCGGTACGACTCCATGTTGTGGGCCGTGTAGCCCTGGCCCAGGATCATTTCGGTCGAGCGCCCGCCAATGTCCACCACCAGGCGTTTTTCGTCGGATTGCGGCAACAGGCGCGAGACGCCCTGGTAGATCAGGCGGGCCTCTTCCTGCCCGGACACCACCTCGATCGCGAAACCCAGAATGCTCTGGGCGCGCTTGAGGAAAACGTCCCGGTTGTTGGCGTCGCGCAGTGTCTGGGTCGCCACCGCGCGCACCTGTTGCCGCTTGAAGCCGTGCAGGCGCTCGGCAAAGCGGGCCAGGCATTCCCAGCCGCGCTCCATGGCGGCCTGGCTGAGGTTCTTGTTTTCATCGAGGCCGTTGCCCTGGCGCACGGTCTCTTTGAGGTATTCGATGCGTTCGATGTGACCGGAATGAAAGCGGCCGATTTCCAGCCGGAAGCTGTTGGAGCCGAGGTCGATCGCCGCCAGGAGGGTGCCGTTGTGCATGGGTGTGGCCGGCCATGCGGGTAGCGGGCCGGCGGGGTCGGTTCTGTGAAGTTGCCGGATTGTGACGCATCCGGCCCGTGGCGGGTCTGACAGCAACGCCCTTGGGTGGGAGCTCCGTGACAGAACGGTGTGTGTCACACGGCTGTCACACAGCATCCCTAGAGTCCGTTCTGTTGTTTCACTTCATTACCAGCCAAGGAACTCCATGAACAGCAAACGTAGCCTTCTCAAGACCGTCGCCGCCGCCGCATTCGCCACCGTGGCCATGGGCTCGGCCTTTGCCGCCGACATCACGGGGGCTGGCGCCACGTTCCCATTCCCCATCTATGCCAAGTGGGCCGAGGGCTACAAAGCGGCCACGGGCACCGGCCTCAACTACCAGTCCATCGGTTCTTCCGGCGGCATCCGCCAGATCCGCGCCAAGACCGTGGCCTTCGGTGCCACCGACGCGCCGGTGAAGGGTGAAGAACTCGACCGCGACGGCATGGTCCAGTTCCCCGCCATCATCGGTGGCACCGTGCCGGTGTTCAACGTGCCCGGTTTCGGCAAGGGCGAATTGCGCGTGACCGGTCCGGTGCTGGCCGACATGTTCATGGGCAGGATCAGCAAATGGAACGATCCCAAGCTGGCCGCCTTGAACCCCGGCAAGAGCCTGCCCGATCTGACCATCACCGTCGTGCACCGCGCCGACGGTTCGGGTACCACCTTCAACTGGACCGACTACCTGTCCACCGTCAGCAAGGACTGGCTGGACACCGTCGGCCGGGGTGCTGCCGTCAAATGGCCGGCCCCCACCTCGGTGGGCGGCAAGGGCAACGAAGGGGTCGCGGCGAACGTGACCCGTACCCGGGGTGGCCTGGGTTATGTGGAGTACGCGTATGCCAAGCGCAACAACATCGCCGTGATGGCGCTGCAGAACAAGGATGGCAACTTCGTGATGCCGGGCGACGACACCTTCGCGGCGGCGGCCGCCGGTGCCGACTGGTTCAGCGTACCCGGCATGGGCTTGTCCATCGTCAACCAGCCGGGCGCCCAGGCCTACCCGGTGACCACCGCCTCGTTCATCCTGATGTACAAAAACCCCGCCAACAAGGCCGAAAGCGTCGAGGTGCTGAAGTTCTTTGACTGGGCGTTCAAGAACGGCAAGCAGATGGCGCTGGACCTGGACTATGTGCCCCTGCCGGACGCGCTGACCAGCCAGATCCGCCAGCGCGTCTGGTCGCAGATCAACAACAAGTGAGGCCCAGGGAGCACAGGCTGAGACCTGGCAGAACCCCGAGCCCGGCCTGACACGGCCCTGCGCCACCGGCGCCCCGATGGGTGACCGGTGGCCATTTCATGTCTTCCTCCTGTTTTTTTGGGAGATCGTATGCAAGTCACCGCGACCATGAACCCCAACCAGACCGCTGCCAACGCCACCGATCAACCCAGTGCATCCATGGTGGGTGTGGCCCGGCGCCAGCGCCTGCAAGACATGGTCTTCCACCGGCTGACCCAGTTTTTCTCGCTGCTGGTGCTGGTGGCGCTGGTCGGCATCATCGTCTCGCTGTTCATCAACGCATGGCCGACCTTCGCCAAGTTTGGTGCGCACTTCCTCTGGTACGTGGAGTGGGACATCATCAACGAGGAGTTTGGCGCGGCCATTGCCATTGCCGGCACCGTGATGAGCGCGGGCCTGGCGCTGGTGCTGGCCGTTCCGCTGGCGTTCGGCATTGCGGTGTTCCTGACCGAAACCTGTCCCGTGTGGCTGCGCCGCCCGTTGGGCACGGCCATTGAACTGCTGGCTGCCGTGCCATCGATCATCTACGGCATGTTCGGCCTGTTCGTGTTCGCGCCGCTCTACGCCGACTTTCTGCAGGTGCCCTTGCAATCCGTGCTGGGTGGCCTGCCCCTGGTGGGCTGGCTGTTCGGGGGCGCCACCAACGGCCTGGGCATTCTGGCCGCCGGCTTCATCCTGGCGTTCATGATCCTGCCCTTCATCGCGGCGGTGATGCGCGACGTGTTCGAGATCACGCCGCCCATCCTGCGGGAATCGGCCTACGGTCTGGGCTGCACCACCTGGGAAGTGGTGCGCCAGGTGGTGCTCCCCTACACGCAGAAAGGCGTCATCGGCGGCATCATGCTCGGCCTGGGCCGTGCACTGGGCGAAACCATGGCCGTCACCTTCGTGATCGGCAATGCCAACCGCATGCCCACCTCGCTGTTTTCACCCGGCACCTCGATTGCTTCCACGCTGGCCAACGAGTTTGGCGAAGCAGAAGGCCTGCATTTCAACACCCTGTTCGCCCTGGGTTTCCTGCTGTTCTGCATCACCTTCGTGGTGCTGGCATTGGCCAAGTGGATGACCGTGCGCGTCGAGAAGGCCAAGGGCACCTGACGCGCCACCGCCGACTTTTCTGGATTCTTCAAAGAGCAACACCATGCAAATGGACACTTCCCCTCTGTACCGCCGCCGTCGCCGGACCAACCTGATGGGCCTGGCGCTGTCCATGGGCGCCATGGTGCTGGGACTGATCGCCCTGTTTTCGATCCTGATCGTGCTGTTCTCCAACGGTCTGGCGGCGCTCGAACCCAGTCTGTTCACCCAGGACACCCCTGCACCCGGTTCGGAAGGCGGGGGCCTGCGCAACGCCATCGTCGGCAGCGTGATGATCGTGGGGCTGGCGGTGCTGGTCTCCACGCCGGTGGGCATTCTGGCCGGGGTGTACCTGTCCGAGTACGGTGACACCAGCAAGACCGCCGAATTCACCCGTTTCGTGACCGACATCATGCTGTCGGCCCCTTCCATCGTGCTGGGTCTGTTCGTCTACGCGATCGCGGTGGCCACGGTGGGCAATTTTTCCGGTTACGCCGGGAGCCTGGCGCTGTCCCTGATCGCGATTCCCGTGGTCATGCGCACCACCGAAAACATGCTGCGCCTGGTGCCCGGCAGCCTGCGCGAAGCCGCGTTCGCGCTGGGTGCGCCGCGCTGGAAGGTTTCGACGATGGTGAGCCTTCGGGCGGCCAAGAGCGGTGTCATCACCGGCTTGCTGCTGGCCGTGGCGCGTATCAGCGGCGAAACCGCGCCGCTGCTGTTCACCGCCTTGAACAACCAGTTCTTCAGCACCAACATGGGGGCACCCATGGCCAACCTGCCGGTGGTGATCTTTCAGTTTGCGATGAGCCCTTACGACAACTGGATCAACCTGGCCTGGGGCGGTGCGCTGCTCATCACCCTGACCGTGCTGGTCCTGAACATCCTGGCCCGCGTCTTCTTCCGCGAAAAAGTGCGTGCCTGATCCCCACACCGAATCCGACTCCACCATGAACGCAACCGCCATCTCCGTCCCCGTTGCCAAGCCGCCCGTTTCCGCTTCCGCTGCCGCCACCCCTCCCAAGGCGGCGCTGGAGGTGCGCAACCTGAACTTTTTCTACGGCAAGTTCCAGGGCCTGAAAAACGTCAACATCGACATTGCCGAGCGAAAGGTCACCGCCTTCATCGGCCCCTCGGGCTGTGGCAAGTCCACTCTGCTGCGCACGCTCAACCGCATGTACAGCCTCTACCCGGGCCAGCGGGCGGAAGGCGAAATCAACTTCTACGGTCAGAACATCCTCGATCCCAAGCAGGATCTGAACCTGCTGCGCGCCCGCATCGGCATGGTGTTCCAGAAACCCACGCCGTTTCCGATGACCATCTACGACAACATCTCATTTGGCGTGAAGCTCTACGAGAACCTGAGCAAGAGCGACATGGACGAGCGGGTGGAATGGGCGCTCACCAAGGCCGCGCTGTGGAAGGAGGTGAAGGACAAGCTGGGTCAAAATGGCATGAGTCTGTCGGGTGGCCAGCAACAGCGCCTGTGCATCGCCCGCAGCGTGGCGGTGAAGCCGTCGGTGCTGCTGCTGGACGAGCCCACCTCGGCGCTGGACCCGATTTCCACCGGCAAGGTGGAGGAACTGGTGCACGAACTCAAGAGCGAGTACACGATTGCCATCGTCACCCACAACATGCAGCAGGCCGCCCGCTGCAGCGACTACACCGCCTACATGTACCTGGGTGAGCTGATCGAATTCGGGTCCACCCAGCAGATATTCTTCAAGCCCAGCCGAACCGAGACCGAGGACTACATCACCGGCCGTTTTGGCTGATGAACACCTCGCCTCCCCACTTTGCGAACCGGGAAATGCCATGAGCGACAAACACATCTCCAGCCAGTTCGATGTCGAACTGAATTCAATCTCCACCCAGGTCCTCGAGATGGGCGGGCTGGTGGAAGCACAGTTGCACCAGGCGGTGTACGCCTTGATTCACCTGAGCCTGGAAGCCGCGGACCAGGTGCTGGAAAACGAGGTCCGCATCAACCAGATGGAGGTGCAGATCGACCACGAGATCATCTCCACCATCGGGCGGCGCCAACCCACCGCGCGCGACCTGCGTTTCCTGATGGCCATCTCGCGCACCACGCAGAACCTGGAGCGCGCCGGCGACGAGGTGGCGCGCATGGCCCGCATGGCCAAGTCCATCATTGAGGGCGGCTCGCCCCGCAGCCTGCCCAGCCACGAGCTGCGGGTGGCGGCCGACCTGGCCGCTGCGCTGCTGCGCAAGACGCTCGATTCCTTTGCCCGCCTGGACACCAGCATGGCGGTGTCCATCATTCGGGACGACGACGAGATCGACCAGGAGTACAACGGCTTCCTGCGCAAGCTCATCACCTACATGATGGAAGACCCCCGCACCATTTCCACCAGCCTGGACCTGCTGTTCCTGGCCAAGTCCATCGAGCGCGTGGGCGACCACGCCAAGAACATCGCCGAGCAGATCATCTTCGTGGTGAAAGGCGAGGACGTGCGCCACACGTCCAAGGACAAAGTGGCCTCGGTGATCCGATGACGAGGGCGTGGACCTTGACATGGGCATGGGCACGGTCTGAGAAGGGCGCCGCATGAGACACCTTCCCCGCATCCTGGTGGTGGAGGACGAACCGTCCATCGCCGAGCTGATTGCCGTGAACCTGCGGCACAACGGCTTTGCACCGACCGTGGTGTTCGACGGCGTCGCCGCCCAGCGCGAGATGGACGCCGTGCTGCCCGACGCCATCCTGCTCGACTGGATGCTGCCCGGCGAGAGCGGCGCCACGCTGGCGCGGCGCTGGCGCAAGGCCGAGCGCACCCGGTCGGTGCCCATCCTCATGCTGACCGCGCGCAGCGACGAGTCCGACAAGGTGCAGGGGCTCGACGCCGGCGCAGACGACTACATCACCAAGCCGTTCTCCACCCAGGAGTTGCTCGCCCGCATCCGCGCGGTGCTGCGCCGGCGCAGCCCGGAAATCTCCAGCGATTCGGTGCAGGTGGGGGAGCTGGCGCTCAACGTGGCCACGCACCGCGCCACCTACCGTGGCGCCGAACTGCGCCTGGGGCCGACCGAATTCAAGCTGCTGCACTACCTGATGAAGCACGCCGAGCGGGTGCACACCCGTGGTACGCTGCTCGACAAGATCTGGGGGGACCACGTCTATATCGAGGAGCGAACGGTGGATGTGCATGTGAAACGGTTGAGGGAGTCGCTGGGCGAGGCCGCCGCCATGGTGGAAACCGTGCGCGGTGCGGGCTACCGGCTGTCTGGCATGGGTATGGCCGCGCGCAGCGCAGACCCCGACAGCGCCCAGGCATGATCCGCAGGGCCATCGAACTGTTGCTGCTCATGCTCGGCGGCGCTGTGTGGGGCTGGGCGCACGAATCCGCCCACTGGACGCTGGCCGGCGCCGTGCTGGGCGGCCTGATCTGGGTGGCGTTTGACAGCCTGCGCGCCCAGCGTGTGTTGCGCTGGCTCAACAAGGCCGACGGCGAGCGTTCGCCCGACGTGGCTGGTTTCTGGGGCGATGTGGCCGACCGGTGCCGCAAACACATCCGCAAACTCGACAAGAAGGCACAGAACAGCGAGGCGCGGCTGGAGGACTTCCTGGCCGCCATCCAAGCCTCGCCCAATGGCGTGGTGCTGCTGGACGCTGCGGGGCGCATTGAATGGTCGAACCTCACCGCGGCGAGCCACCTGGGTTTCGTTAACGAGCGTGACCTGGGGCAGTATGTGCGCAACCTGGTGCGCGCGCCTGCCTTTGTGGCCTACCTGTCACAGGGCGACTTCCGGCAGGAAATCCAGATCGATGGCCCCGGCCCGCGACCCTCCCAGCCCAGCAAGATTTCGCTGCAGATCCACCCCTATGGCAAGAAGCGCAAGCTCATGCTCACGCGCGACGTCACCGCCGTGCAGCTGGCCGAGACCATGCGCCGCGATTTTGTGGCCAACGTCTCGCACGAAATCCGCACCCCGCTGACGGTGCTCAGCGGTTTTGTGGAAACGATGCAGAGCATCCCGCTGGAAGAGGGCGATCGCCATCACTACCTCGGGCTCATGAGCCAGCAGGCGCACCGCATGCAGACCCTGGTGAGCGATCTGCTCACGCTCTCGCGCCTTGAGGGCAGTCCGGCTCCCGGTCCGGGCGAATGGATCGACAGCGAGGAGCTGCTCACCCATGTGCTGCAGGAAGCCCAGGGCCTGAGCCACGCGCTGGTGCGCCCTCCGCACCACATACAGGCCCTGGCGGGGCCTGCCATCTGGGTGTCAGGGGTCAAGACCGAGTTGCTCAGCGCCATGTCCAATTTGCTGAGCAATGCGGTGCGCTACACACCCGGCGGCGGACGCATCGAAGCCGGCTGGCGCCTGCGCGCAGAGGGCGGCGGTGAGTTCTTCGTGACCGACACCGGCCCCGGCATCGCGCCCGATCACCTGCCCCGGCTGACCGAGCGCTTCTACCGCGTGGACCGCAGCCGCTCCAGGGAAACCGGCGGCACCGGTCTGGGCCTGGCCATCGTGAAGCACGTGGCCCAGCGCCACGGCGGGCAGGTGGAGGTGCAGAGCACGGTGGGTGAAGGCTCCACCTTCCTCATCGTCCTGCCGGCCGCCCGGGTGCGTGAACGCGTCACGGGCTGAGCAGGCGGGCCTTTTCGGCTCAGGCGAAGGGTCGTTCGAGGTTGTCCGATGCTGCGTGCAGCAGGACAAGGCCCTCCGGCAGCCCTCCGACAGCACACTGACGCATCCTGTGCGCCGATGCCTTCAGCCTGGGTTCAGGGCCTTGAGCGCGTCCACGTCGCAGACCATGCGCCGGAAATGGGCGTCGGGCTGAAGGGCCTGGGCCGCCTCCAGCCTTCTCTCCACAGGCAGCTTCAGACCGATCACCCAGAACGCCCGCTGTTGACTGGACAGTTGCTGGCGCAAGCGGGAAAACGTCTCCACACCGGTGGCATCGATGTGGTTGATGGACTGGGCAAACAGCAGCACGCGCTGGGCACACAACTGCGCATGGGCGTTGGCCCGCTCATTGGCATGGCCTTGATGCGGGCCAATCAAGCCCCAGCATTGAAGAGCTCGGTGAGTGCGAGTGGATGAATGTGGGCGCGGCGTCACCTTTTCAGAATGCCGAACTCGACATGCTGCATCGCAGCGGCATCAAGCGCATGCGCACCCATTTCGTCACAGCGAATGATGCGGTGATCTTGCTGAAGACCCTGTCCAAAGGTCGTCATTTGGCCGTGTTGCCCCGCTTGCCTGTGATCTTGCTTCGCGATGAATACCCGATGGTGGAAATACGGCCCCCCGCAGGCACTGCCCGACGCGATCTCTTTATCTGGAGCCGGTCACCACTTGCCCATGAGCACGCCTTGGAAGCCATGCGGGAAATACTCAAAGAGACGCTGCAAAAATTGACCAGGGTCGACGCGGCGTCCGAAAGGGCGCTTGCCATTTCGCAGTTGCCCAGGCAATAGACCAGGCGAGGAGGACACGGGGTCCCGTCCAGCCGCATGGCGCGCATTTGCTGCTCAGCAAGGGCAAGGGTGCTCAGCGTGGACGTGCGTTTTTGAGCAGCGGCGATCCTGGGTTCCGCACGCCTCCTTGGGTTCTGGGCAGGCCCATTTCCTCGAGAAGAGGGCAGTGGGGCCAGCGTCGCATCAGCCTCACACAAGGTTCGCGAGCCCCTGCGTTCGCAAGGCGCTGGAGCATCGGTGCAGGCCCGGGTGGCGTAAAGCGATTTCGTGGTCACACGCCTGGCACAACCGTGAGCGCAGCCTTCAACCGATTTGTGCGGTCACCGGCAACACCGATGCCAATTAAAGCGTAACTTACATCACTTCAATATCTCGCCTCGACACTGTGAACACGCCGGGATAAAACGCGTTGCCCTCTGTGGCACGATGTTTTCATAGAGGGCCTTTGAAAGAAGTTGATCTACCTTGTCCTTTTGATCAGACCGCTCAGACGAGCCAGCGCAACATGCAACAAACCCATCCACCGATCAGCGCCTCGGCGCATTTTGAACACTGGCTCGACAACCGGGACCGTCCAGGCGCGCGCCAACGTGAGCAGTTGACCCATGCCGCCGCCAAACCCTACCGTTACATCTGGACGGCCTGGGTCCAGTGGCTGACCAGTCCTCGGGTTCTCCCGAGCGGGGACACCACGCCACCACTGGCCAGCTGTTGGACGCAAGCGCTGCCCGGCCACGTGATGCGCTATCTTGATCAGGGTGTCGAGGCCGCCGCGTCGGCACGGCGCGGCAAGACCGCGCCGATCAGCGAAATCACACGCCGGCGCTACTGGCGGGTGTTGCAGATGATCTACGCGCACGCAGTGAACCAGCACATCATCGAGATCAATCCCGTCATGGCCGCGGCCGACGCCACGCCGCCGCCACAGGAAGATTCCGAAGGCCTGGTGCTGCTGGGGGCCCGTTGGCGAGCCGTTGCCCTGGCCATCCCGCGTGGCACATCGCGATGGGACCTGCGCGACCGAGCCATCCTCAATGTCCTCATGGATGTCGGCCTGACCATGGGCGAACTGGCGGAACTCAGGTTGGACCAGGTGGGTTACCACATGGTCCGGATCCCGGTCCACGTGGTCGGTTCGCGCGGCGCGCAGAACCGCGTGGTGATGCTGAGCAGCGATGCCAGCATCGAATTGCGCCGCTGGATTGACGAGCGCCTGCGCATCGAACTGCACCCGGCCACCGACCCCGGGTTGGTTTTCGTGACCAACCAGGGACGGCCCATGTCGGGCCGCACACTGTTCAGCCAGGTGTCAACCACGGTTGCCCGCGGCTTGCGAGAAGGCGGGTTCGCGCTGCCGTTGCACATCGGCCCCCAGGTGTTGCGCAACTCGCGGATTGTGATGTGGCTCAACGAGGGCATTCCCGTCGAGGAAGTCTGCCGGCGAGCGGGTATCAAGGACTACCGCAGCTTGCGAGGTCTGCGCCGTCACATCAATCCGGGCGTTTTCCCCGTCACCGTGCCACGGCAGCGGCGCGACTTGGAGCAAGACGTGAATTGAGCTTCTCGGGCGCCCGCCCCTGAAGAACCGCGGATACCAGCTCAGGCCCCTGTCTCCGTTGCCCTTTTGGATGCTCGCTTGACGGTGCCAGCGGCCACTTGATCGGTGATGTTATCTGCCGGCTCGGGACCCCGTGCTGTGGCACTGAGGCGCTCCAGCACACGGGCCATGACCTGTTCTTGCGCCGTGGCGGAGGAGCTGGCCGTCGCCAGCGCCACTTCCAGCTGTTGATTGGTCGTCAGCAGTCGATCCGCGTTCACTTTCAACTGCTCGTTCTCGGTGTGGAGCCGCAGGACGGCAGCCTCTTGCTCCACCAGGCGCCGGCCCAGCTCCTCGATGCGCCTCTGTGCAAAACCAAGTTCATCCTTGAGCGGACGCAAACCCCGCATCTCTTCGTGGATGCGGTGCAAATCACCTTGGGCGCGCGACAAATCGCCCAGCAGCCGCGCGTTTTCCTGAAGGGTATGGACGGCCTCCTGCTGCTTGTGGGTCAGGGCGTCGTTCACGGTGCGCAACTCGGCCTGCAGGTACTGCACCTGCTGCTCGTGCTTGCGCAGATCTTGATCGCGCTGTTCCTTGACGGATTGCCGGAAATGCTCGATTGCCTGTCGCGCATGCTGGTGCTTTTCTTCCAAAGAGTGGCGATGGCGTTCTTCAGCCGCGATGCGCTCCTGCAAGTCAACCACCTGCTGGGCCAACTGCGTGCATTCCAGCGTCTTGCTGCGAAGCGCTTCGCTGGTTTTTCCATGCGCTGTTTTTTCATCGTTGAGCAACCGCTGGTGTTGCCCCAGTTGCTCGCGGGTGGACTGGGCCTCGGCTTTCAGAGCCGCGGCGGCTTGCTGGTGCTGGGTCAGCTGCTCTGCATGCCGGGCCTGCGCCGACATCACCCGTTCTTCCGCTTCCTCGTTGACCCGGGCGGCCAGGCGGCCCACCAGGTCCTGGATCGCTTCGCTGACGCCCACTCGGTTGCCGGTGGCCGGCCCTTCCTCTTCGCCGATTTCCTTCAGATAGCGATGAATCGTGCTCTTGGAGCCGGTGCCGAGCTCCTCGCGCACCGCATCGATCGACGGATGCCGCCCCGTGGCCAGCAATTTATTGCGAGCGCGCAGCACTTCAGATTTGTAAATGCCCGATCTGGCCATGGTTCACCTCTTTATTTCGTACCATAGTATGTACCATGATATTACATACTATTCATGGAAAAAAGAGGGAGGGCTATCTTAAAAAATTGAAATTGGATAATGGTTGATTATTCAATGTGAGGATGATTTCCAGCAGTCAGAAGCCTGCGGGGGTACTTTCGGCTGTTCCTGGTTCGCTCACGATGGTGACGCCGCTTGAGAGCGGTCGGCCAGTGCGGAAATGCGAAGATCCACGGTCGGTTGGTGGCCCTCGAAGGCAAGTTGGCGGCGGTGCGGCAGTGCGCAAGACGGAGGGCAAGCCAGTTTCCGAGGGGACTTGATTGACGAAGGTTCACCGGATGTATGCGTCTGGCCATCCCACCTTTACAAAACGACTACATCAACGTCCCTCGGTGCGCGATATAAGAAGCAGGTCTAGGAGACCCAAATGAACACACCAATTGCAGCGACGACTATCGCATGCCTGCTGCTGCTCGGTGCTGGTGCTCATGCCGATGAAGGCAAGGATGAGTCCGGCAAGGGCAAGCAGCGATACGAGGAGCGCTTCGAGCGTTCTGAGCGCGACGAACGCTCCGAACGTTCTGATCGCGACCATCGGGATGGCAACTCGCACTTCCATCGCCAGGGCCAAACGCGAATTCCGAATGGGCATCTGCCTCCTCCGGGCGAGTGCCGTGTCTGGTACCCGAATCGTCCCGCCGGACAGCAGCCCCCGCCATTCAAGTGCGGCCAGTCACCGGGCCGGGTGGAACCAGGGGGTTGGGTGTTCTCACCGGGGCCTCGCCGGCAAGAGATCGAGGCAACGGTGTATGACGAACGTCGCCCGGGCATCGTGATCGATGTGGGCATATTCGATGCGCGCACGGGTTCTCTCCTCCGTGTGACGGGCGCGAGATAAATCGCGATCCTCGCTACCAGCGATGGGGTAGCAGCTCGCCGATCTGGCTGGCGGCCTATGGCTGTTAGCGGCGGTCAGTTTCCGCGTAAATCTGGTGTCGGCAAGCAGTCGGACGCGGTCATCCGCGGCAGTCAGCTGAATGCCTTGAACTTCCTTTGAGTTGAATGGGGGGTGCCCGTTCTGCAGGGCACTGAGGTGTGCCGGGGGGGCGTGCCTGCTGTGGCCGTGGGATGGCGGGAGTGAGCCAGCGCAGGGGTATGGCGCAGCGCTGG
>JAGXRS010000016.1 GCA_018335615.1 Hydrogenophaga sp.
CGCCCACCGAGCACATGGTGACCGAAACCCTGATCCGCGGCATGTACGCCTACTGGAAGAAAGCGATGGACCTGTGAACACGCCAGACCTTGTTGACCCAGCCGACCTGCAGAGCCTGCTGCTGCACCACGCCATCGACCGCTTCAACGCCGACTACGCCGCTGCGCTGGACGCGCGCCGCTTCGACGCCTGGCCCGACTGCTTCACCGAAGACGCCCGTTACTGGGTGCAGGCGCGCGAGAACTTCGACCGCGGCCTGCCGCTGGCCCTGCTGGCGCTGGAGAGCCAGGGCATGCTGCGCGACCGCATCTACGGCACCAGCCAGACCATCTACCACGGCCCTTACTACACGCGCCATGTGGTGAGCCCGGCACGCGTCACGGCGGCGGGCGCCGGCACGGCGGATGACCCGATCCGCGCCGAGGCGAACTACGCGGTGTTCCGCACCAAGCCCGGCAGCGTGAGCGAGGTCTACAACGTGGGCCGCTACATCGACGCCTTCGTGCGCACCGAGGCCGGCCTGAAGCTGCAGGAACGCCGCTGTGTGTACGACAGCGAGATGGTGCTGAACTCGCTGATCTACCCGATCTGAGCGCGCCGCCCCTGGGCGTGCCTGACAGGGCGCGACGTCTGGTGAGGGCTTCGACAGGCTCAGCCCGAACGGACGGGCGTTCAGATCGAACTGAATGCGCGCTCAGATTGAATGAATGGCCGGGCGAATAGAAACATCGGGCGAACGAAACACCCGTTCGCCCTGAGCCTGTCGAAGGGCTCGCCCGCAGGCCTGGGCCAGGACTTCGACAGGGTCAGCCCGAACGGGTTTGGCCCGACGCGTCAACGAATCCTTGAGCGCAACAACTCCCCGTTCGTTATGAGCGTGTCGAAGGGCTCACGCGCTCTACCGAGGCTGCGGGCGCAAAACCCCTCACATCTGCCGGTTGCGCGCCAGCGGCGGGTTCTGCGAGAAGTAGCGCACGATGCCCTTGAGCAGCGCATCGGCCAGCTGGGTCTGGTAGGCCACGCTTTTGAGGCGCAGCTCCTCTTCCGGGTTGCTGATGAAGGCGGTTTCCACCAGCACGCTGGGGATGTCGGGGGCTTTCAGCACCGCGAAGCCGGCCTGCTCCACGCGCGGCTTGTGCAGCTTGCCCACGCGTCCCACTTCCCCCAGCATGGCCGTGCCCAGGCGCAGGCTGTCGTTGATCTGGGCGGTGGTGCTCATGTCGAGCATGGCGCGCTGTACCGTGGCGTCCTGGGCTTTGACGTTGACGCCCCCCACCCGGTCGGCGGCGTTTTCCTTGTCGGCCATCCAGCGCGCGGCCGCGCTGCTGGCCCCCCGGGTGCTCAGCGCGTAGACGCTCGCGCCCTGCGGGCGGGGCGTGTAGAACGCATCGGCGTGGATGCTGATGAACAGGTCGGCGTTCACCCGCTGCGCCTTCTGTACCCGCACGTGCAGGGGCACGAAGAAGTCGGCGTCGCGGGTGAGGAAGGCGCGCATGGGGTTGCCGTTGACCCGGGTGGCATTGATGCGGTCGCGCAGCCGCAGGGCGATCTGCAGCACCACGTCTTTCTCGTACGTGCCGCCGGGGCCAATGGCACCCGGGTCCTCACCGCCGTGCCCTGGGTCGAGCGCCACGATGATGAGGCGCTCGGTGCTCGTCTTGCGGGCCGGGGGGGCGGGGCGCGGCGCGGGAGCAGCGGCAACCGAGGAAGGCGGTGCAGCCGGGGCGGCGCTGGCCACCGGGGGCGTGGTGGGCGCGGTCTCGGGCCTGGCGGTGGCGCCCATGCCTTGTGCGCGCTGCGCGATGAGCGCGCCCAGTGGGTCGGGGGCAGCGGCGTCGGCTGCGCCCCCCGCTGCGGCGGACTCGGCGCGGCCCATGGCGTCGGTTTCCAGACCGAGCAGGCGCGCGGCGCGCAGGCTGGCCTCGTCCAGTTCCCTGATGCGCTGGCTGATCAGCTGCTCCAGCGGATCGGGCGGGTTCAGCGGATACAGGTCCAGCACCAGCCGGTGCTGGTAGGCCGCCACCGGCTGCAGCTGGAAAAGCTGCGGCCGGATGGGCTGCTTCAGTTCGATCACCAGGCGCGCGCTCCCGGGGTTGCCTGGCACCACGCGCAGCCCCGCGATGTTCGGGTCGCTGGAGCGGAGCTGGGCCACCAGGTCGCGCAGCCCCGCCACCAGGTCGATGCCTTCGATGTCCAGCTGCAGGCGCAGCGGGTCGCTGCTGGTCACCGGTTGCGCTTTGAGCACACCGTCGGACTCGATGGTGACGCGCGTGTAGTCGTCGGCGGGCCAGAGCCGCACCGCCACCACCGTGGCACCCCAGGCGATCTGCTGGCTGCCCAGCAAGATCAGCAGCGTGCTGGCGCGCAGCAGGCGCCGGCGGTCCAGGCCGGGCAAGGGGACAGGGGGAATGCGCGGGCTCAAGGGGCAGGCCTCCGAGCTGCGCACCGCGGAACGGAGTGCCGACGGCATGGAAGGGCGGCACTCATGCGGCCACGCCGTCAAGCAGCAACCGCCCCGTCGGCGTGCGGGCCTGCATGCACACCTGCCGCGCCTCGTCCACGCCGCTGTCGTCTTCAAGCGGGTGGTGTGTGGGCGGTTGCACGGGGTGGGGCATGTCGTCGGGTTGGATGTGGATGTCCAGATCGACCGTGGGCATGAACACGCCGGCACGTTCGGGCCATTCCACCAGCTTGAGGCCAGCGCTGGCAAAAAGTTCGCGGAAGCCCGCTTCTTCCCATTCGCGCGGATCGGTGAAGCGGTAGAAGTCAAAGTGCCAGATGTGCAGCGGCTCGCCAGCCGGCATCACCGGGCAGTCAATCGCGCTGTGCGGCTCGACCACGGCGTAGGTGGGGCTCTTGATGCGCCCGCGCACGCCCAGGGCACGCAGCAGGTGGCGCACGAAGGTGGTCTTGCCCGCACCCAGGTCGCCGTGCAGCGCGAGCGTGGCGTGGGCAATGGCCGGGCAGCCGGCCAGGCGCTGGGCAAAGGCCGCGGTGTCGGTCTCGTCGGTCCAGCGGTCGCGCCACACCCCGTCCTCCCGCGTGGTGGCAGGAGAATCAGGCGTTCCTGCGGGCGTTTCTACAATGGGCGGAACATGAATGCCGGTCTTGATGCTGCTCAACTCGTCTCTCAGATACAGGCCTGGGGCCAAGAGTTGGCATTTTCCCAAATTGGCGTGGCAGGTGTCGACCTCTCGGCAGCCGAACCTGGACTTCGGGCCTGGCTGGACGCGGGCTTTCACGGCAGCATGGGCTACATGGCCAGCCACGGCATGAAACGCGCCCGCCCGGCCGAGCTGGTGCCGGGCACGGTGAGCGTGGTCACCGCCCGCATGGACTACCTGCCGCGCGACACGCCTGCAGGCTGGCAAAGCGCCGAGCTGCAGCGTCTGCAGCGGCCCGGCGAGGCCATCGTGTCGGTGTACGCCCGGGGGCGCGACTACCACAAGGTGCTGCGCAACCGCCTGCAGAAACTGGCCGAGCGCATCGCCGCCGAAGTGGGCCCGCTGGGCCACCGCGTGTTCACCGACTCGGCTCCCGTGCTGGAAGCCGAACTGGCCAGCCGCAGCGGGCAGGGCTGGCGCGGCAAGCACACGCTGGTGCTCAGCCGCGAAGGCGGCTCCATGTTCTTCCTGGGCGAGATCTACCTGGACCTGGCCCTGCCCGCGACCGCACCGGTGAGCGAGCACTGCGGGGCCTGCAGCGCCTGCATCAGCGCCTGCCCGACCGGGGCCATCCTCGGCCCACACCGGTTGGACGCGCGGCGCTGCATTTCCTACCTGACCATCGAGCACGCGGGCGCCATCCCCGAAGACCTGCGCCCGTTGATGGGCAACCGCATCTACGGCTGCGACGACTGCCAGCTGGTCTGTCCGTGGAACAAGTTCGCGCAGCGCTCCACGTTACCCGATTTCGATGCGCGCGAAGGCCTGACCGGTGCCACGCTGGTCGAGCTGTTCGCGTGGACCGAAGACGAATTCCTGCGCCGCACCGAGGGCAGCCCGATCCGGCGCATCGGGCACGAGCGCTGGCTGCGCAACATCGCCGTGGCGCTGGGCAACGCGCTGCGCAGCGAAACCGATTTGGCACAACGCCAGTGCCTGCACCACGCCCTGGCCAGCCGCGCACAACACCCCGCCGATCCCGTTCGGGAATCGGTGGACTGGGCCCTGCGCGCCGGTCTGCCAGCCGACCCGACCCGCTGAGCGCGGCCGGGTTCGGTCGCCCCAGCGTTCTGGTCTTCCATCCATCTTGAGTTGCAGGCGCTGCCGAAGGCGCTGACGGGCACATCCATTGCCCAGTTACATGCGGCCCGTTCAACACGGCGCCACGGTGTTCCTTCCTCCCTGCTTCACGAGGTATTCCCATGCTCCATGGCAAAGCGCTGCTGGCCTTGCTCTCCCTGGTGTTGTTGAACGCGTGCGCTGGCCCTGGCCACCCGCATGGCAACCCCATGCGTGCTGGCGCGCAGGCGCAACACCCCGACATGCAGACTCTGCACGAGCACATGCGCCAGGCGCGCAGCCCCGAGGAATGCCAGGCCCTCATGCAGCGCCACATGCAGGCCATGCATCCGGGCATGTCGATGCAAGACATGCCCCAGCAGATGCGCGACATGTGCATGCAGCACATGCAGGGCATGCCGCAGGCGCCCGCGCCCTCTCCGGGTGGCTCCACGATGCCCTCCCGCTGACCGGTTCAGTCCCTTGGCCGCTGCCGCGCTGTTTGCGAGGCACGTCGCGCCTGTCACTGGACCACCACGCGCGCTGTCATCGAATCCACCCGCACGGTGAAGCGCCGTGTTCACGACCGCCGCACCGCCCGGCGCGTGTTGCACCTGCAACCTGACTCACGTTCCACCCACGCCCGAGAGGGCACACCCAAGGAGACGCAGCATGAAAAAAAGAGTCGCCATCATCATGATGACCGCCGGTCCAGCCCTGATGGTGGGTTGCGGAGGCAGTTCCAGCAACGACCCCGCCCCCCCGCTCAACCCGGCCCCCCCGCACAACCCC
>JAGXRS010000017.1 GCA_018335615.1 Hydrogenophaga sp.
CAGGCCGCCATTGATGACGGCAACCCTTTACCGGGCAAGGAAGGCCTGAGCACCGCCGAGCGGGAGGAACTGGTTCGCCTGCGCCGGCAGTTGCGCCAGGTCCAGATGGAGCGCGACATCCTGGCAAAGGCTACGGCCTGGTTTGCCGGTCGCAGCGATGCGACATCTACGAAGTCTTCGGACTCGTGATGGCGAACCAGGCCGACATCCCCGTGCGCACCATGTGCCGCGTCCTCGGCGTCTCTACCAGCGGCTTCTATGCCTGGCGAGAGCGTGCCCCGTCCCAGCGCAGCATCGCCAACGCGGTGATGACCGAGCGCATCCGCCAGATTCACCAGGACTCCTACGAGTCCTACGGTATGCCCCGGGTAAGGACCGAGCTCATTGAGCAAGGCGTGTGCATCAGCCGTCAGCGCGTGGCACGCCTCATGCGGCAAGCCGGCATCCACGGCATCAGCAAGCGCAGAGGCTTCACTGTCACCACCCGTCGCGACAAACGTCAGACCCCAGCCCAGGACCTGGTCAATCGCCACTTCCACGCCACGGGACCGAATCAGCTGTGGGTGGCGGACATGACCTACGTGCCGACGTGGATGGGGTTCCTCTATCTGGCGGTGGTCATCGATGTCTGGAGCCGGCGCGTCGTGGGTTGGGCCATGGGCGAACGCATGACTGCAGACCTTGTGTTGGCTGCCTTGAACATGGCCCTTGAGCAGCGCAAACCCAAGGGTGTCATCCACCACAGCGACCAGGGCAGCCAATACACCAGCCTGGCCTTTGGCGAGCGCTGCCGGCAGATGCAGGTCAGACCTTCGATGGGAACGGTGGGCGATGCCTACGACAACGCGATGGCCGAGAGCTTCTTTGCCAGCCTGGAAGGCGAGCTCATCGAGCGCAGCACCTTCCGCAGCAAGGCTCAAGCCCGAATGGCCGTCTTCACCTGGATTGAAGGCTGGTACAACCCCCGGCGCCGTCACAGCGGCCTGGGTTACCTCTCACCCCTGAACTTTGAAAGGAGCAACGAAGCCCTGTTTGATGTTGTCGAAGACGCCGCCGTGCATGTACAGACAGCACCCGAAACGGTTTGAAAATCAAACCGGTACCCGTCCACCGAAGTGGGTCAACTCCACCATGTTCGCGGGCAACGCAACGCAACGCAACGCAAAACCTAAGCAGCCGAGCTTGCCGGACTGTCAAGCTATTGCAACGAACAGAGATATAAAAGCTCCGCCAAAAAATGCGATGTTGTAAATCAGCTCGTCGCTGAATTTTGTTTTCGCTCTCAATATTCGCACTATTCCGTATGCGGCGACAGTCCACACCAAAAATAAAGGAACGATATCACCCACGCCCATGCGACCCGAGCCGCCGCCATCCTCCTCGTAGAGCACGTTGCCACTACGATCAAGGCCAGCAATCGAAACCGTTGAGGAAACAATGGCAAAAACCCCGACCATCGTAGGAAGGAAATGTTTCATAGTCACTCTCGTAGTTGAGCCCTAAAATCAAAAAAAGCCCGTTTTTATCTCTGCCATGAAGAATCTAGTGACTATGCTTCCTGCCTCGTGGATTTTTCCGCGGCGCTGTTGCTCCTAAGCATCTCTCCGGCGACCTAGCCAATTGCAAAAGCCGCCTTTATCTAGCGTCATGAAGGCCTAGACATGACCCTTGGCATCCAAATCGGTCTCCACCCAGCACCCTATTTACAGGAACCACGGATCGGCGGCAATCATCTATAAGTAGAGGCCTTTACCTTGGGCAATCTGAGCCTTGTATGGTGACTGTAATCATTTCAAGACCGGTTGCAGCATCTTCAAACCGATGTGCAACCTTGAGCCCGAAACCATGCATAAAAGGAACAAATTGCGTAGCGCATGTCTTAACTCGATGGTAATCAATCATGGCCTGTCTCCCCGCCTGATTAATCGACTTCATTCCTGTAGCCTGGAATACAGTAGATACGTAGTGATAAGTCATTACTGGCACCTTCGAATCATAAGTCATAAACTTTAGCCTGGTATAATCATCCACCTTTGTATTTGCAAGTTGTTTATTTGTTTCCCTGGCAGCATTTGCAAGGACCCGGTGCATATCATTGATAGTGAATTGGTTATTTGACTGCGCAATTGCATTTACCGCAAACAATATACCCGCATTGAAAAAGATTAAAATATTGAAGAATCTCAGAAATTGCACGTATTTCATAATTAAGACGATGTGAGCAACCAAAACAAGGCATCTGATTATTAATAATAAAACACATTCAGTATTTCTTCAAACAGAAAATTCGATGTGTTGCCCCATCCGCTGCGGATAAACGCACTGCAGCGTGTCGCTGAGAACAGTCAACCTCTCCACCGACCACAGACGAAGCACTCGCACTGTGACCCGTATGTGCGTCATTGCTGTGGAGCAGTTTATGCCGCCAAACTTTTGGGGTCCTCCTTCCGGAGGTCAGAGATACGGGCCACAGATCGTCTGTATTCAGAATTTTTATGCTGTGCTGGCTTGTTGTTTATAGACAACCATCTAGCCCGAAACCAGAATCCCGACAGTGCCAACGAAGGCGCCGTTTTCGGTGCTGGAGCTGGGTTGCTAAAGTGGACAGGCTGTTTCCGACAAGCCCACCATATCGGCGTGCTGAGTTCTTGCTGAATTTTGCGACCTAACCCATTCATGCGCTAGCAACCAGACTGGAAAACTGATCCTGAGTTAGAGGCGCAAGAAAGCTTCCCGTACCGGACGCATGTCGTCCGACGGTTAGGAAGTGCAAACTGTGGATCGGTACTGTGTCATAAACCCAACAGTGAGACACTTCGCGAAATTACGGTACTTTTTGCGGTACTTCTCGAAGATCAGCTTTAGAAAACCAGTGTTTACGCGGCTTACGAGACGTTTTGCGGTTCCGGCCCCGGCACCAGAGATAAGGCCGCACACGTTCTAAACGGTGCGGCCTTTTTGTTTTTCTCACGCTATCCGAAGGTCATGGACAGGCTATGGAGCGGCGAAGAGAACTGTGCAGACCATCGTTCGCCCGGAGCAATCGGAAAAGCATCGGTCCAGGTGCCAGTGGTGACCACATCGCCCGGCTGCAGATCGGTGGCGTCCGGGCACTGGCGCAGTTCACGCAGAAAATGATGCAAAGCCAGCAGCGGACTGCCGAGCACATGCACACCCTGCCCCTGCGCCACGGCCGTGCCATTTTTCAGCAGCGTCACCTGCGCCGAGGCGAGCAGGGTGTTCAGTTCGGCCGCGCTGCTGGCGATCTCGCGCACCGCGATGCGCGGTCCCACCAGCAGGCGGGCATGCAGGCCGCCATCGGTCACGGTTTCGCTGGCGGCAAACCGCCAGTCCGGGCAATGGGACTGCACCACTTCGACACCGGGGGCCAGCCAGTCGAGGGCGTCGAACAGGTCTTCAGGTGAGGCGTCGCGCGCCGGGCTGGCCCGCAAACCAAAGACGATTTCGGGCTCGATCCTGGGCTGGCAGGTCGCGGCCAGGTCCATCTCACCTTCCCCCTCGCAGAAGCTCAGGCCACCTTCCCACACCGTGCCCCAGATGGGCGCGAACACGTTGTAGAGCGGCCAGATGGTGCGGTTGGTGAAACCGATCTTGTAACCGCAGGGCCGCTCGCCTCGTTGCAGTCGCAGCTGGCGCACGGCCAGAGCCTGCCGATAGGCGCTGGGCAGGTCTTCGGGTAGGGCAACCCGGTCAGCCGGGGACCAGAGCAGGCCGTTGTCATGGTGCTGGAGCAGTTGTTGGGGCGTCATGGGCGCAATATAGCGCGGCCCAACACCCGGTCAGGGGCCGGTCGCCGTTCCTGCGCGGCCTTTTGGCTGGTCGTCGTCTTGGGTGGGCACACGCCCTGCCCGTCGCAGCTCATCCTTGAGCATTTCACGGTACACCCGCGGCAGTTCGCTGCTCATGCGGTTGGTTTCGATGCCATAGCCCAGGCTGGTCCAGGTGCCGGAGAGGCGACGCAGCACGGGCTGGATGCGGCCCTGGCTCAGCTGGGCCGAGAGGTTGCCCCAGCGCGGTTCCGACAGCCAGGCGTGCACCACTAGGTCCTGGTACAGGGGCTGGAAGCTGAGCCGGGTCGCGTCCAGCGGGTCGTCGGTACGGTCGGGGTGGTGGCGCGCGGCCAGTTCCAGCCACGTGCCCGCCAGCAGCTGGTAGCGCCCGGCGGCGGTGGAGCAGTTGCCCCGGTTGGGCCCCTGGCCGATGGCTTCGCAGCGGTTGGGGTGCTGGTCGAGCGAGCGCGCATAGCGTTTGCCGTGCAGCACATGGTAAGGCCGCAGCACGTTGGACTCGCTGGCCGAGATGGTGCGCATGAGGGCGCGCAGGTAGGGGTCGCCACCACTCATCACCAGCGGGCGCGTACCCGGCATCAGCAGCACCGGGCGCCACCACCACAGCAGGACCAGCATCAGGGCCGCGACGGCCACCGCCATGCCCACGCCCCAGCCAAGGGTGCGCGCGCGGGAGGTTGGTGAACTGGGTCTGACCATGGAGGCTGGGCAGGGTCGGCTTGGGACAGGGAGCACACCGTCAGGAAAAAAAGGAAACACCATCAGTCGGCCTGCTGCGTACAGCCATCGGCTTCAGGGTGGCCGGCTGAGACAATCCCCATTCTCCAACAAGCCGAGCGCCCTGCGCTGTGTCCATGCTGCTGCCTTCTCTCGCCATTCTTCTCGGCCTGGCCTTGCTGGTCTGGAGCGCCGACCGTTTCGTGGATGGCGCATCGGCCACCGCCACCCATTTTTCCGTGCCGCCGCTGCTGGTCGGCATGGTGATCGTCGGGTTTGGCACCTCGGCCCCGGAAATGGTGGTTTCGTCGATCGCTGCCAGCCAGGGCAACCCGGGGCTGGCGCTGGGCAACGCCTGGGGCTCCAACATCGTCAACATCGCGCTGAT